>NZ_JBHXTQ010000063.1:0-51336 GCF_042677305.1 Kitasatospora sp. NPDC127121
GCGGCGATCGTGTGGTCGCGGGTGGGGACCAGGGTCCCGTCCACGATCAGCACGGTGTCCTTGCGGAAGCGGCGGCGGGGCTTGAGCGCGAGCAGTGGGCCGACGTGGTCGATGATGCGGTCGGCCGCCGACTTGGACACGCCGAACAGCGGAGCGAGTTGCCGCAGTGTCAGGTTCGTTCGCCAGTAGGCCGCGACCAGCAGGACCCGGTCCTCCAGCGGCAGGCTCCAGGGCCTGCCCGGCCTGACGGTGTCGGCGCCCTCGCGGCGCAGCACCGTCATCAGCTTGCGGAAGTCCCGCGGGCTCAGTCCGGTGAACGGGGCTATCCAGGACGGCTCCGACGCCGTGATCACACCAGCCACGGCAAGATCATCTCACCCGCGACCAGCAGTTACGGGACAGCCCTTAGTCTCCCTGGTCGGCCGCAGATCGCAATAACAGCACGGGAGTTAGACGCCTATGGGCGCTAACCACGTCGAGCGTGACCGAGTTCAGGCTCTTCCAGGCTTGGGAAGCCTTCGCTGAGAACGGTTCCGGACCCTCGATCCGCACCAGAGCCAGAGCATTCAGCAGCTCCCGCCACATTTGCGCGACCTCGTCCAAATCAAATGTCTTCTCAGCGATCTTAAGAAGACATCTCATTTGGAGAGTCTTCGGATGCAGATGAGAGCTGCGGCGATGCTGGCAAAGGCGGCGAAGTGGTCGGCCTTGCGTTCGTAACGGCGGTGGAGTCGGCGGAATCCGCCGAGCCAGGCGACGGTGCGCTCGATCACCCAGCGGTGCCTGCCGAGGCGCTGGGAGGAGTCGATGCCTCGGCGGGTGATGCGGGCGGGGATCTGTCGGCGGCGAAGGTAGGCACGGATGAAGCGGTGGTCGTAGGCTTTGTCGCCGTGCAGTTTGCCGGGTCGGCGCCGCCCGGGGCCGCATCGCGAGCGGATCGGCGGGATGGCGTCGACGAGCGGTATCAGGGCCTGGCTGTCGTGGACGTTGGCCCCGGAGATCGCGAGCGACAGGGGTAAACCGGTGCGTTCGGTGAGCAGGTGGATCTTCGACCTGCACTTGCCCCGATCGACAGGATTCGGACCTGTCAGCTCCCCTTTTTCAGGGCCCGCATGTTCACCGAGTCGACCGCGCACCTCGACCAGTCCAGCTCACCCCGTGAGCCGAGCTCGTCCAGGACGACCCGGTGGAGCTTGGCCCACACCCTGGCCCTGCTCCACTCGGTGAAGCGCCGGTGGGCGGTAGGCCCGGATCGGCCGAAACAAGGCGGCAGCTGAGCCCAGGTACACCCCGAGGTGGCGACGAACACGATCGCCGCCAACACCTCACGATCCCCGTGCCGCCGCCGGCCTCCGCCCTGCGGACGTACCGGAGCTTCCGGCACCACCAACTGGAACAGCTCCCACAACTCGTCCGGCACCAGGCGCTCCACGATCGTCACGGAAGCAGCCTGCAAGCCCAAATGAGATGTCTTCTAAGAACCCTGATCGTCTCCAGCTGCTGTTCCCCCGCGAGGACGAACGTGATCGCGGCTTCTCGTCGCGTGTTGCCGCGCCATTCATCGTGGGCCGCCTGCGGGCGACCTCGGCTGCAAGCGCTGATATCGCTTCAACTTGCATGCAGTCATGATGCCCCGGCTGGCGAGCGGTTGGGCTGAGACTGGCGAACCGGGGGATGCGGAGCGGCTGTTCTTGGAGTCGGCCAGCATCTCTCACATGCTGTGCGGTCGGCGTCCTCTCAGCTGCCGGCCGCAGGTGGTGCATCGGCCTTCGGCCGATGCGGCGGTGCCTCGAAGCAGGACCGGGTGGCGCGATCGGCAACCGGGGATCCGGGGTCCGTGATCTGCGGGAGATCGTGAACGCGGTCTTCTACCAGAACCGGACGGGCTGTCAGTGGCGCTACCTGCCCCATGACCTGCCGTCCTGGTCGGCGGTGTTCTACTACTTCGGCCTGTGGCGCCAGGACGGGCTCGACCAGCGGATCCAGGAACTCCCGCGCTGCCAGGTTCGGGAGAGGGCCCGCCGATTAGAGGACCCGTCCCTCGTGATCATCGACACCCAGTCCGTCCGCGCGGCCGCCGGTGTTGCGAAGACCACGACGGGACTGGACGCGAACAAGAAGGTGTCGGGCCGCAAGCGGGGACTGGCCGTCGACGTCATGGGGCTGATCACCGGTGTCGTCGTCCTGGCCGCCTCCGCCCACGACAACGCCGCCGGCGCCGCCCTGCTCGACCGGGTCTCCGAGCGGTGCGGGATGCGTCTGGAGAAGGCCCTGGTGGGCCAGGGCTTCAAGGACGAGGTCGTCATCCACGGTGGACTGCTGGACATCGACGTCGAAGTCGTCCGCCGCAACCCGGCCGACCAGGGCAAGGGCTTCGCCCCGCAGCCGAAACGGTGGGTGGTGGAGCAGACGAACGGCACCCTGATGCTGCTCGGCGCCTGGCCCGCGAGTACGACCACAGGCCCGACACCTCCGCCTCACGCGTCTACTGGGCCTCCACCGCGAACATGACCCGCCGCCTCACCGCACCAGCCCCGGCCTGGCGCGACACCCTCGGACTGGCCGCGTGAACGTCGCCGAACTCCTGGCAGACCTCCAGAGCCGGCAGGACGAGGCCGCCGCCCAGGCAGCAGAACTACGCGCCCGGATCGAAGAGCTCGCCGCCGACCTGACCGAGACCGAAGCGCGGCTCACGGACCTGGCCACCGCCCGAAAGATCATCGCGGAGGTCACACCGGCAGGAGCCGAATCAGAACCACCCGAGACGAACACCACCTACCAGGCCATCGTGAACGCCTTCAACCAGCATCCCGACCAGGCATTCCGGGCACGCGAGCTGCACGAACTCCTCGGCATGCCCACCGAAGAGGCGTCCGTCAACATCACCCGCAGCCGCCTCGGACGCCTCACCCGCCAAGGCTTCCTCGCTCAACCCGGACGAGGCCGCTACCAGAAACGGACTTAACGTCCACTCACACCATCCGCGTCCACCGGTTCTGTATCTCTGTCTTGTTCTCGCCCCTTGCGCCACCCGGGTGAACCCACTGGGCGCTGCGACCCGTGTGCCCCAAGTGGCAGCTGGTGCCACTGATGGCACTCGCGCCTTCTTGGGGAGGGAAGTTGATGAAACGTCATGGTCGGCGCCTGGTCGCCCTGGCCGCATCGATGGCGGCCGCGGTCTCGCTCGTCGTCGCTTCGGGTGGCATGTCGGCGGCTCAGTCGGGCACCGGGGCAGCGGGTCTGCCGGGGATCGGGGGGCCGGGAACGGCGGTGAGCGCCGCGGACCGGCAGGACCTGTCGGTGAAGGCCGAGCCGGGTGGGGTTCAGTGCACGGAGGTGGCCGTGGGGTCGGCGCCTGGGAAGGCGGGTGCGGCGGCCGAGTGCGTGCAGGTCACCGACGGCCCGGCGGGTCGTAGGAGTGTTTCCGAGGCCGTCAGCAGCACGCAGGACGGTACCGGGGCGTGCTCGATCGGCAGCGCGGGGTACTGGTCGTACGAGCGGTTCGGGTCGTGCCTGAAGGACATGACCACGACCTACACGCTGCGCGACGACAAGGGCACCGCCATCGGTTCGGCCCAGCTCAAGATCAACCTGAGCATGTCGCTGAGCGCCACGAGCTCGATGTGGACCGAACTGGTGACGGTCACCATGGTGTCCTCGACCAGCAACGTGCCGAGCCTCAACATCGCGTTCGACGCCAGCTGTACGGCGCCCTGCCAGATGGGCGCGGCCAAGCCCTGGGCGGGCGCCCGTACGCTGACGCCCGGGACGTCGGCGCAGGGTACGGTCCTGTACTCGGACTCGCCCGCCGTCGGGGCTGTCGACTCCCTGGCGAACGAGTACCACATGTACGTCACGCAGGACAACGCCATCCCCCTGCAGCCGAACGTCAACTGGACCAATCCGCGCAAGGTCCGCTGCGACAACGCCGTCCACGAGCCGGGCAAGGGCTCGCCCGGATGCGTCTACGCCGACGTCCGGCCCGACCTGTCCTACTCCCTGACGGACTACGGTGCGGCGGCCGCGACCTACGCCTTCGCACTGAACTACCTGCCCAACATGCCCAAGCAGTTCACGCGACTGAAGGGCGACAGCGAGCCGAACCGCAAGCGCACCTGCGGCGCGCAGAGCACGGTGCCGTTCGCCCAGCTGGACCCGGTCGCGTTCCCGGAGGACAGCTGCGACGAGTTCCCCTTCGCCGGGACGTACCAGGGCGGCACGAACGGCGGGCTGTGCGCCGAGATCGTCCCCCAACTCACCAACGGCAACTGGACGTTCCGTGAGACGACCGGACACCCGGTCACGTACAAGGAGTCGTGCGTGCGGGGCCACGTCCCGCTCCCGGTCAACAAGGCGGCCGGCGGGAAGTACGGCAGCTTCGTCCAGACGCAGCGCCTGATCGACACCGAGGCGTTCACCGTCTCCTGGACGACCTGACGTCCACGGGTCCCGGCCCGAACGACACCGTGGCCGCGGAGCCCCGACAACGAACGGCCCAGCAGAAAGAGGATCGCGACGATGACCACGCAGGACCCCTGGTGGGCGCACGACATCATCGTGTGCCTGACCTTCGCCCGCCACCGCGGCCCCGCACACGTCCTCGCCGCCTACGGGGCAGCCGCCGAACCGGTCCGGGAGCTGACGCTGCAGCAGGCCCGCACCACCCTCCCGATCGCGGAGGGAGGCGTCGTCCTGCGCACCGGTGTCCTCGGGGACGGGGAGTGGGCGTTCTGCCACGAGAGCGGCGAGCCCGAGGGCTTCAAGGAGGCCGTGCTCTCACGCCTGTCGGCAGGCACCGAGGCCGTCCAGCTGTACAGCGTCAACGGCATGACCACCCTCGAACGCTACCGGGACGGCGTACGGATCGAGTCCTTCGAGGCGGGCTTCCCGTCGACGCTGCGCAGCGGCCCGGACCACCCGCTGTGGGACGCGGTCCAGGTGCTCCCGGACCGCTCCACGGCCACGCAGGCGGCCGAGGGCGTCCAGGCGTACCTGGGCGTCCGCATCGACGGCGACGTCCTGGAAGGCCCCCTGCCCACCGCGTACCTGCCTCCGGAGCGACGGGCGCCACTCTCCTCCCGCGCCCCCGCAGCCCCGGAGGACGCGTCCTCACAGGGGCTCGGCCGCCTCCTCCCCGGGCTTCCCCCGCGCCCCTAACCCGCCGGCGCAGGACGCCACCGCTCGGGACGCCACCGGCCTCGACCTCCACCCCGCCAGAATGGGGTCTGTACAGTCAAAGGCTCTGTCCCGTAATCGGTGGTGACGAAGGGTGACGTCGGTCGTTGGCATGATGTGCGTGATGTCAACGAGCTTGTGAGCGTGGTGTTTTCGGGGCTGTCGGCCCTCGTCATCGAGGGGGTGGCGGACGAGGGCGAGGTCATCCGGGTGTCGGCGCGGACGCGGGATGATCCGGTGCCGTGCCCGGTGTGTGGGCGGCCGACGGGGCGGGTGCACGGGTTCCACGGCCGGGTGGTCGCGGATGTCCCGGTGGATGGGCGGCGGGTCGTCGTCTCGGTGCGGGTCCGACGTCTGGTCTGCCCGGTGCTCGGCTGCCCACGGCAGACGTTCCGCGAGCCTGTTCGCGCAGTTGCGCGATGGTCTCGCGCACCAGCCGCTGCCGGGTGCTGATCTTCTCCAGCATGTCCCTCATGGGGTGCTCCCGTCACAGTCGTCGGCCCGCGCGGCGGGCGGGTCGCGCCAGCTCGCAGTGGCGGTGCGGGTCAGCCGGTGGAGCATGACGTCGGTCATCGACCAGTGGACCACCGCCACCGAGCTGGCGGGCAGTGCCTCGTAGTCCCGCGCCAGGCGGCGGCGCAGCATCAAGGTGCCCCACGTCTGCTCAACCACCCACCGCTTCGGCTCGGGCGTGAACCCTCGTGTGCCGGGCGCGCGCTGGACGACCTCGACATCGATGCCCAGGCGGGCGCCGTGCTCGACGACGGCGTTCTTGAATCCGGCGTCGACCAGGCCTTGGTCACGGTGGGCGCGCTCGCGGCGACCTTGTCCAGCAGCGTGATTCCGATGGCGTTGTCGTGCACGCTGGCGGCGACCACCACGACGGCGATGATCAGGCCCAGGGCGTCGGTGGCGATACCCCGCTTGCGACCCGGGCTCTTCTTGCCCGCATCCAGTCCGGTGGTGTCCTTGGGCGCGTTCGTCGAGACCCGCACGGTCTGCGAGTCCAGGACGACAGCGGTGGGGTCCTCGTGACGTCTGCGCATCTCGCGGACCTGCCATCGCATCAGGTCGTGGACGGTCTCGGCGGTGCCGTCGTCTCGCCACAGTGCGAAGTAGTAGTACACCGCGCTCTTCGGCGGCAGGTCATGCGGCAGGTAGCACCACTGGCAGCCGGTGCGGGCCTGGTAGAGGATCGCGTTCACGATCTCCCGCATGTCGTAGCCGCCCTGGTGGCCGCTGACCGAGGTGTGCCGGCCCTTCCAGGCGACGATGACCGGCCCGATCAGCTCCCAGGCCTCATCCGACAGGTCACTCGGGTACGGAGCGCGTCCACCCACGCCCACCAGCGCACCGCATTTCCGGCCGATCGTGAAGTCCCAAAACCGGACAACCTGCCTTCAAGTACGACTAGACCCACCGAAACTCGCAGAACACCCTCTAAGAGCAGGGCCTGCTCGTCGCGGGTGAGTTCGGCGGTCTCCCGGATCCGCCTCAGCACGGCGCCGATGCCGTCTGGTGCCATCATGCCCGTCCCCCAAGCCTTTGACTGACTGGCGCCCAATCCTGGCCCCCCAAAGCGGCCCCCCGTGCGAGAAATGCACCCCCTGCTGGCACCACCGGCACCACTACGGGCTGTAGTTGACTGTGTACCAGCCGGGTAGAGATCGGGCGAGATCAGGCCCTTCCCTCCGCACGGCACCCCCAAGCCCCCAGCTCCGGCCTGACGCACCGAAGGGTTCCTTCGACATGCACGTGTACAACAGCAGCTTCTTCCTGGTCCGCGATCCCGTCTCCGTCCCCATGAGCCGCCAGTGGCTCGGCCGGCTGATCAAACAGTGGGGGGTCCGCACGGACAACGACAGCCGCCTGGCCCTGGACACCGTGATCTCGGAACTCGTCACCAACGCGGTGCGGCACACCAGCGGAGCGATGCTCACCGTCGGGGTGCACGCCAACCTCGACCTGCGCCGCCTGATCATCGAGGTCTACGACGGCTCGCGGGCCCTGCCCCGCCACCAGGTCTCGGGCCCGGACGCGGAGGCCGGCCGGGGCATCTTCCTGGTCGAGCGCCTGGCCCTCGCCCACGGGGCCGAGCACACCGTACGGGGCAAGAAGGTCTGGGCCGAGGTGGCCCTGCCCGAGCAGCCGCTCACCCGCCGCCAGCTCCTCGTCCACCCCCGCAGGGCGGCCCGCGCAGTGGCCCGCCGCCTGTCGGGCCACCGCCGCCCGCCGATACACCCGCCCGCCCTGGCCGCCACCGGCACCGGCACCGGCACCCGCTGACGCCCTTGCCCACAGCCATGATCGAGAGGACGACATGACCACCACCCAACACAGCACAGCGATCACGGACCCCGCCCGGTTGCACGGCCGGGCGGCCGTCCGCAGCTTCCTGGAGGGCCCCTCGCTCACGGCGGCCGACCTGTCGATGGTCCTACTGGTCCGCGAGGACAGCGAGGACGCCGACCGGCCGATGCCGACCGTCACGGTCGCCGAGATCCCGCAGACGGTGCGTGACCTGGCCTCCCTGGGCGTCCGCTCGGTGAAGGTGTTCGCCAACAGCCCGCATCGCGACGCCGAGGCGTCCGGCGCCGTCGCACCCGACAGCCTGATGGTGCGGGCCATCCACGCCGCAAAGGACGCCGAGCCGGGCATCGCGGTGATGACCGAGAACTGCCTGTGCGGCCACACCGACACCGGCGAATGCCACCTGGCCAGCGCTGGCCGGATCGACCTGGACCGCACAGCAGCGATGATCGCCGCCCAGGCCGTCATCCAGGCCGAGGCCGGCGCCGACATCGTGGGACCGGCCGCGATGGCCCGGAGCACCACCTCCTGCGTGCGCCAAGCCCTGGACGAGAACGGCCACCGCGACGTGGCGACCATGCCCCATCTGATCTTCGACTCCGCCCTCTACGAGGGCTACCGGGCCACCATGCGGGCCACCCCGGCCTCCGGTGCCCACCGACCGTTCCAGATCAGCCCGCGCCAGCCGGAAACCGCGGTGGACACCGGTCTGGCTTTCGTCGGCGAGGGGGCCGACATCCTGCTGCTGGAACCAGGGATGCTCTCGGTGGATGTGCTCACCACCCTCAAGCAGAAGACCGCGGCGCCACTGATGCCGTTCTCCGTCTCCGGCGAGTACACCCGGCTCGCCCCGCTCGACCCGGGCACCGGGCGGCGGGACTTCCGCCCGCTGCTGGAGCTGTTCATGATGCTCAAGCGCTCGGGTGCCGAGCGGATCATCACCTATGCCGCTGCTGACCTCGCGCGGCTGCTGGCCGGCTAAGCGGCCGGGCGGATCTCCGACAGGATCGCCTCGGCGCCCTGGTCCAGGAGAAGGCCGGCCACCTGGATGCCCAGCTTCTCCGGCTCCGAGACGGGGCCGGAGAAGCTGGCCTCGACCTGGTACGTCCCGTCCAGGGAGGTGACCTGCGCGTGCAGCGACAGCGTGTCGCCGGCGGCCTTCGCGTAGGCGCCGACCGGAACCGAGCACCCGCCCTGCAGTTCGCCGAGCATTGCCCGCTCGGCCCGAACCTCCGCGTCCACTACCAGGTCGCCGGTGTCGGCCAGAATTTCGCGGGCCAGCTCGTTGTCCTCGCGGATCTGGATCCCGAGCGCCCCCTGACCAGGGCTCGGGGGGAACTGGCCAAGCGGCAGCAACTCGCCGATCGCGCCGTCCAAGCCGAGTCGCACCAGCCCGGCCGCCGCCAGAACGACGCCGTCGAGGTTCATCGTCTTGAGCTTGTTCAGCCGGGGCGGCACGTTTCCACGGATCGGCACGAAGACCAGGTCCGGGCGGACGTGCAGCAGCTGGGCGATCCGGCGGGCCGCCGACGTGCCGACCCGGCCACCCTGCGGCAGGTCGGCCAGCGTCGAGCCGCACAACTCATCCCGCACGTCCTCGCGGCCGGGCGGGGGCAGCAGCACCAGGCCGGGCGGGTTGCTGGTCGGCAGGTCTTTCAGCGAGTGGACGATCATGTCCACCTCGCCCCGCACCAGCGCGGCTTCCTGCTCGGTGGAGAACGCGGAGCCGCCCGAGTGGGCCGACACCTGCGACAGGGCCGTCTTCCGGTCCCGGTCACCGCCTTCAAGGATCGCCTGGTGCCGGAACTCGACGTCGGGGAAGCGGTCCCGCAACGGCGCCAGGAACTCCCTGACCTGCGCTCGCGCGAGGTGACTGGCCCGCGATCCGCCAATCAGCGTCCGCATTCCCGAACTCCCGGCACCTGAAGAGATGTTGACCGCATGCTACTCGAACACGGGCCTACCTTTTTCCGATGGTTTGTCGGAGTCGTGATCGGAGAGATCGAATGCCGTCCACCCGCCGCACGATCCGCATCGGCGCCCGCGCCTCGGCCATGTCGCTAGCCCAGGTTGCAAGCGTCCGGGCCGACCTGGCCGCACTCCACCCCGACGCGACCACCAAGCTGATGGCGTTCGTCGCGGCCGGCGACCGCGAGCCCGGCGAACAGGCCGAACTGCACGACAAGGGCGCCTTCACCGGCGACATCGAGGAAGCCCTGCTGAGCGGGGTGTGCAACCTCGCGGTGCACTGTATGAAGGACGTGGCAGGCGACCCGCTGGTCACCCCGGGCACCGTCTTCGCGGCCCACCCCGAGCGGGCGAACATTCGTGACGCCCTGATCCACCCGGGCGGCCTCACCCTCGACCAGCTGCCGCCCGGCACCCGGGTCGCCACCTCGGCGGTGCGGTGTGTCGCCCAGCTCACCCGCAGCCACCCCCACCTGGACCTGGTGCCGATCAGGGGGACGGCGAACCTGCGGCTGGCGGTCCTGGAAGCCGGGGAGGTCGATGCTCTGGTGCTGGCCGCCTCCGGGCTGGAGCGCATCGGTGAACAACACCGGATCAGCCAGGTCCTGACCGTCGAGCAGATGTGCCCGCCACTGGGGGCAGCCGTGCTCGGCTTGCAGTGCCGCGAGGATGACGCCGACCTGATCGACCTCCTCACCCCACTCGGCGACCGCGCCACGACGCGGGAGATCACCGCCGAGCGGGCCCTGCTCAACGCCCTGCGCGGGCACTGCAACAGCCCGATCGCCGGGTTCGCCCGCGCCTTCGAGGACGGGCACCTGGGCCTTCGCGCGATGGTCTTCTCCCCGGACGGCGCCACCGTGCTGGAAGCCCGCCAATCGGCCGGCCAGCTCAGCCCGGAAGCGCTCGGCGTGGGGGTCGCCGCCACCTTGATCCGCGACGGCGCCCGCGAGCTGATCGACTCGATCGACCACTGACCTCGCCCCTCGGAGGCGCCGGGGCCCTGCCCGGCGGCCTCCGGGAGGCCGTCGCAGGGCCATTCCGCTTGGCTCCCCGAGGGGGCTACCGCGAGCCGGTCGGCTGTCGCGGTTCTGTTTTCGCATCATCTTCCCTTGCCAACAATCCTCAGCCATCGTCTTGACCTCCACGTGCGAGTACGCTTCGAGAGCGTAGGCAACGACACTGACAACCAGCCCTGGGGCAAGGAGAGATGGCAGCGACGCATCGGCTGTTCGACGGCGCCTCTACCGATCGAACTGAATCAATCAGGCCCCTCGCCCGCTAATCACTGCAGGTCAGGAAGTATCGGCCCCGCGCTCGCGGGGGTTGCTCCCACGGTCCCCAGGGCTGTCGCCCAAGAGGCGGATCGGCCCCGCGCTCGCGGGGATTGCTCCCGGCTGGCCCACAAAGTGCACGCCGCGGAACAATCGGCCCCGCGCTCGCGGGGGTTGTTCCACTCTGTTCACGGTCGGCGTCCGTGTGGGGGCGTCGACCTCCCGGTGATGTCCCTTGCTGTCGCCGAGGGCGGTGGCTGGTGAGTTCCTGCCACCGGTCGTAGGAGGCCTTCGGGTCGTTGCGCGCCTTCAAGGTCCGCTTGGTGCCCTCGGCCTCGTGCCGGCGCTTGTGGGCCTGCGTCCGCCTGGCCGTGTCGGTGCCGGCGGCTTGGGGATCGCAGACGGTTCGGGGAAGACCGCGAGCCCTGCCGCGCCCCGCGCAGCGGAGGCCGGGGCGGCGCCGTAACAGCGGGCCCGAGGCCGCAGCGCTTACCCGGCCTACGCCTGGGGAGCGCCCACGCCGCACGCGTACGGTGCCCGGCTGGCGGCCGCGTGGCGGAGGAGGGTGAGGGCCTGTTCGGAGGGGGAGTTGGCGGGGGTGGTGCAGACGATGAGCGCCTGGTCTGGTGAGCGGGCGATGGACAGGGTCTGCTGGGTCACCGTGACCGTGCCGACGACGGGGTGGTGCAGTTCGTAGGACGAGGCGTCGCACGGCACTACGCGGTGGTCTGCCCACAGGGCGACGAACTCCGGGCTTTTCATGGTCAGTTCGCCGATCAGACCCGCGAGCAGCGCGTCCTCCGGATGTCTGCCGACGGCGATGCGCAGGTTGCCGACCACCGCGCGTGCCTTGTGTTCCCAGTCCGCGTACAGGTCTCGGCAGTGCAGGTCGAGGAAGAGCATCCGGCTCATGTTCGGTCGTCGTGCCGGGTCGTCCGGGCTGAGGAGGTCGAGGTGGCCGGCCAGCAGGGCGTGTCCGAGGGTGTTCCAGGCCAGGACGTCGGTGCGGCGGCCGAGCACGATCGCGGGGACGCCGTCGACGGCGCGGAGGAGGTCCCGGGTTTCGTCGGCGAGTTTCTCGGGCCGTGGGCGGCGTGGCCGGGGTGTGTGGCGGGCGGTGTCGGCGAGCCGGTCGAGGTGGGCGCGCTCGTGGGTGTCGAGCAGGAGTGCGCCGGCGATGGCGTCGAGTACCTCGGCGGAGGCCCCGCGAGACAGGCCCTGTTCGAGTCGGGTGTAGTAGGAGACGCTGACGCCCGCGAGTTGGGCCAGTTCTTCGCGCCGGAGCCCGGCCACCCGTCTGCGGGGCCCGAGGTCGCGCAGACCGACGTCCTCGGGCCGCAGCTGCGCCCGTCGGGCTTGGAGGAAGGCACCGAGTGGGCCTGGTCCGTTCATCGCCCCAGTATTCGGTGGGCGGCCCGCTCCCTGCCACACCCTGCGAGGGGTAGGACAAGCCGGGAGTGGTTGGTGCCCGTCCGGGTGTCCAGGATCGGTCTCATTCGGCCGCCCGTTCGGCCGCGTATCCCGGACCCGAGGACGGACCGCATGGATCAGAACATGAACGAGAGCATGGATCACGACATGGATCAGGACCCCGACCAGATCACCCTGGGCGACGTCACCGTCACCCGCGTCAAGGAGTTCTACGGCTCGACCGGGCTGACGCCTGGCCAGTTCTTCCCGGGCAGCCCCGACGGTTCGTGGGACGAGCACCGCGACTGGCTGGTGCCCGATTTCTGGGACCCGGAGACGGACGAGTGCCGTACGGCGATCCAGTCCTGGCTGCTGCGCAGTGAGGGGCGCACGATCCTCGTGGACACCGGCGTGGGCAACCACAAGGACCGTCCTTACGCGCCGGTGTGGAGCCGCCTGGACACGGGCTACCTCGACAACCTCGCCGCTGCCGGGGTGCGGCCCGAGGACGTCGACGTCGTGGTCAACACCCATCTGCACATCGATCACGTGGGCTGGAACACCCGCCTGGACGGCCGGGACTGGGTGCCGACCTTCCCGAACGCCACGTATCTGATACCTCAGCGGGACTTCGAGTTCTGGGACCCGGCCAACGAACACAGGAGCGTGTTGGGCCGGGGGAACCAGAACGTGTTCGAGGACAGCGTCGCGCCGGTCCACGCGGCGGGGCTGACACACCTGTGGGAGGGGACGTACCGGATCGACGGGAATCTGCGGCTCGATCTCGCTCCCGGGCACACTCCCGGCTCGTCCGTGCTCACCCTGGAGTCCGGCGGCGACCAGGCCCTGTTCGTCGGGGATCTGGTGCACACCGCGTTGCAGATCGCGGAGCCGGAGACCAATTCCTGTTTCTGCGAGGACCCGGCGGAGTCCCGCGCGACCCGGCGCAGGCTGCTCGGCCGCGCCGCCGAGAACAACGCGCTCGTCCTCCCTGCGCACTTCGGCGGCAGGGGGGCGATGGAGGTCGCGCGCAGCGGGTCGAAGTTCGCGATCAAGGAGTGGGCGGGTTTCTCCCGGATCTCCTGACGCCCCGTCCGGAGATCCCTCAAACCATGTCCCTTTCCAGAGAGGAAGTCATCCCGTGTCCCGACAGGCAGATCCGGTCGTCGAAACCCCGGCGGGCGCCGTGCGCGGCGTCCGTGGCGAGTCCGGCGAGCGCTTCCGCGCCCTCCCGTACGCGGCGGCGCCGGTCGGTGCCGGCCGGTTCGCCGCGCCCGCGCCGCACCCGGGCTGGTCGGGTGTCCGTGACGGCGGCAGGCCCTCGCCGACCGCTCCCCAGCCGGCCCGGGACTTCGGCCGGCTCGACATGAGCCCCTACTTCGGGCCGGGCTGGGTGCCCGGCGAGGAGTACCTGACCGTCGACGTCCACACGCCGGCCGCCGACGGGGGCAGGCGCCCCGTCATGGTCTTCGTGCACGGCGGCGGGTTCGTCACCGGTTCGAACCGCGCGGCGCTCTACGGCGGCGGCGCGTTCGCCCGCGACGGCGTCGTCCTGGTGACGGTGAACTACCGCCTCGGCGTGCCGGGGTTCCTGGAGCTGGCGGGTGCTCCGGCCAACCGCGGGCTGCTCGACGTGCTCGCCGCGCTCAGGTGGGTGCGGGGTTCGGTGGCGGCCTTCGGTGGCGACCCGGGGAACGTCACGGTCTTCGGCCAGTCCGCGGGCGCCACGCTCGTCGGCGCGCTGCTCGCGACTCCGGCGACCGCCGGTCTGTTCCGGCGGGCGATCGTCCAGAGCGGCAACGGCTGCGGCGCGTTCACGCCGGAGCAGGCGCAGCGGGTCACCGCCGCGGTGGCGGCCGCGCTGGGCGTCGAGCCGACCGTGGAGGCGCTCGCCCTGGTCCCGGACGAGCGTTTCGTGGCGGTCCTGCCCGCGCTGGCCGGCCTGGATCTGCGGACCGGCACCGCTTCGGACCCGCTGGCCGGGCTCAGCCCGTTCAGCCTGGTCCTGCCGGCGCAGCCCGCCGACGCCCTCGCCGACGGCCCGGCCGCCGACGTCGATCTGCTCATCGGCACCACCACCGAGGAGGGGCACCTCTACGTCGTCCCGCAGGGTGGTCTGGAGTCCACCACGGACGCCGACGTGCTCGCCGTCGCCGCCCGGGTGCACGCGGATCCGGAGGCCGCCCTCGCCGCGCACCGCGCGGTCCGGCCGGGTGCGACACCGGGCGAGCTGCGCTCCGCCGTGCTCGGGCAGGCCCTGTTCGAGGCCGGTACGGCGCGTCTGGCGCAGGCGCACGCGCGGATCTCGGGCGGCCGTACGCACCGTTACTCGTTCGGGTACCGCTCGACGGCTCTGGGCGGGCGGCTCGGCGCCGCCCACACCGTCGAACTGCCCTTCGTGTTCGACGTCGCCGACGAACCGTGGCTGCACGGGGACACCGGCCTGCTCGGGCCCGACCCCGCCCCGGCGGGACTCGCAGCCCGGGTCCACGGTGCCTGGGTCGCGTTCGCCGGCACCGGGGACCCAGGCTGGGCTGCCTACGACCTGCGGCGACCCGTGGTGGAGGCCTTCGGCGGCTGAGCGCCGCCAGTGACCGTCAGGAATCGCCAGAGGCATGGCTCCCCCAGTGCTGGACCGGAGAAAATCCGGTCGGCTCGGCTGCCGCCGACGCATAGTCTGGCCGCATGGCCCATGCGAAGACCTCGTACGTCTGTCTGCCCTGCCGGGCCTCGTACAAGCAGCGCTACCTCGGTACGCACGAACGGCGCTGCCCGCGCTGTACCGAGGCGCTGATCCACGTCGGCTCGGCCTTCGCGGCTCCTCGTCGGAGGGACGACGCCGGCTGGCGGACCCTCTCCGTGCTGCTGCACGCGGGGGTCCGGTTCCACAAGGGCTGCTGTGGTGGCCCCGGCTACCGGCCGCGCACGCTCAGCGAGGTGCGCGAGCGGATGGCACACGCCCGGCTCACCGGGGCACCGTTCGCCCGCGTGCTGGTGCGCCAGGAGCTTCCCTAAGCTCATTGGCTCTCCCCGAACCACCCGCCCACCCGATCGCCGGGTCGCGGGTGGTCTCGGGCCCGGTCAGGCGACCAGGCGCAGCCAGGCTGCCGCGAGTGCGGCGTGGCCGGCGGGCGTCGGGTGGACGCCGTCCGCGGACCAGTGTTCCGGGCCGGCCGTGGCGGCGAGTTCGGCGAACATGCCGTCGGCGGCGAGCAGGTGCGCGCCGTAGGTGCGGGCGAGCTTGTGCACGGCCTGGATCTTGGGGTCCAGGTCGGTGCGCCATTGCTGCCGCTGATGCTCTCCGATGAGGGCGGCGCCGGCCTCGATGACGCCGTGGATCGGCAGGAGGAACGGCTCGATGAGGATCAGCTGCGTGCCCGTCTCGGCGAGGGGCGCGAGCAGGCGCTCGTAGCCCGCTTCGAACTCCTCCGCGGGGATCACACGCCCCTCCGGGTCCAGCGTGTGCCAGCCCATGTCGTTGACTCCGACGAGGATCGACACCACGTCCGGGCGGGCGTCGAGCACGTCGGTCTGCCAGCGGGCTTCGAGGTTCATCACCTTGTCGCCCGCGTTCCCGGTGTTCAGCCAGGTCACGGGCCGGTCCGGGTGCCGGAAGCCCCACTCGCCCGCGACGCGCAGCGGGTAGCCGTACCCGAGGCCGTCCTCACTCTGCTGCCGTTGGCAGTCGGTGATCGAGTCGCCGGTGAACATCACGGTGCTTCCCGGTCGGATGGTGATCGTCATGTGCGCTCCTTGGACGTGAACGTGAACGTGAACGTGAACGTGGACGTGGACGTGGACGTGGACGTGGACGTGGACGTGAATTCGGTTGACGTGGACCTGAATTCGGGCGAGGAGAGGCAAGGCCGGACCTCTCGAAGGTGCCGGACCTCGCCGTCATCGGGCTGACAAGCGCCGCCATGTCACCGCCATGCCCCCGTCATCGCGCTGACGGCCCCCGAGGCCGGTGGGCCGCCGCCACCCGGGCCGGTGGCTTTTCTGCTTCAGTCGAAGATTCAGAGGATTCGGCAGCCCCGCGGATCCGACAGCAGAAGCCGCGAGACCGAGGTGCGGATGACGTCCAGCCCAGTTCCCAGTCCGTCCGCCAGCCCCTCCCCCAACCCGCCGGAGCGCGCGTCGGGCTGCTCGGCCGGCCGTCCGCTCGTGCCCGGTGCGGTCGCGTTGTCCGGGGTCAGCAAGGCGTTCGGCGTGGTCAGCGCCGTGGACGGGATCGATCTGGACGTCAGGCCGGGCGAGTTCTTCTCGATGCTCGGGCCGTCCGGGTCGGGCAAGACCACGGTGCTGCGCATGATCGCGGGCTTCGAGGCGCCGAGCGCCGGCCGGGTGCTGCTGGGCGGGGTCGACGTCACCGGCTTGCCCGCGTTCGACCGCGACGTCAACACGGTGTTCCAGGATTACGCCCTCTTTCCGCATCTGTCGGTGTGGCAGAACGTCGAGTACGGGCTGAAGGTCAAGCGGGTGCCGCGGGCGGAGCGGGCCGCACGGGTGGCCGAGGCGCTGGCGAGCGTGCAGTTGCCCTCCTTCGGTGACCGGCGCCCGGCCGAACTGTCCGGCGGGCAGCGCCAGCGGGTCGCGCTGGCCCGCGCGCTGGTCAACCGCCCGTCCGTGCTGCTGCTCGACGAGCCGCTCGGCGCCCTCGACCTGAAGCTCCGGCTGGAGATGCAGCTCGAACTCCAGCAGATCCAGCGCGAGGCCGGGATCACCTTCGTCCTCGTGACCCACGACCAGGACGAGGCGCTCACGATGAGCGACCGGATCGCGGTCCTCAACGCCGGCCGGATCGAGCAGGTCGGTACTCCCGCCGAGGTGTACGAGCGGCCGGCCACCGCGTTCGTGGCGGGCTTCGTCGGCACCTCGAACCTGCTCCGGGGCGCCTGCGCCGAGCACGTCTTCGGCCGGCCCGGGACGTACTCGGTGCGCCCCGAGAAGATCCGCATCGCCCGTCCGGATGACCCGACGGGGCCCGACGAGTACGGCGTCACCGGGACGATCGGCGAGGTCGTCTACGCCGGCGCGCAGACCCGCTTCCTGGTCGACCTGGCGGCGGGCGGGCGGCTGGTGGCCGTCCGGCAGAACCTCGACGGCTCCGGTCTCGACGGCTCCGGTCTCGACGACTCCGGTGCCGACGCCTCCCGCCGCCGGGGGGCGAGCGTCCTCCTGGCCTGGCGGCGACACCACACCGTCCGTATCGACAACTCCTGACCCTCAACCCTTGACGAAAGCGATCGAGTTCATGAGCACCACGCGCCCCCGACGCCGCCGAACCCTGCGCCGCCCTCCGCACCGCCGCCCCCTGAGCGCCCTGGCGGCCGCGGCCGCCCTGCTGCTTCCCGTGGCGTGCGCGTCGAACTCCGGTGGCGGCGGCGGCACGGGCACCGGGTTCACCGCACCGGACATCCCCGCGCAGAAGTCCCTCGGCCCGGGCGAGGGCACCGTCAACATCGTCGCCTGGGCCGGCTACGTCGAGTACGGGCAGGACAACAAGGCCGTCGACTGGGTCACCCCGTTCATCCGGCAGACCGGTTGCAAGGTGAACCTCAAGGTGGCGGGCACCTCGGACGAGATGGTCGCGTTGATGAAGACCGGCCAGTACGACACCGTCTCGGCTTCCGGTGACGCGACGCTGCGTCTGATCGCGGGCGGCGACGTCGCGCCGGTCAACACCGCGCTCGTCCCCAACTACGCCGATATCTACCCCGGGTTGAAGAACCGCCCGTGGAACTCGGTCAAGGACGTGCCGTACGGGATCCCGCACGGGCGCGGCGCCAACCTGCTGATGTACAACACCGACAAGGTGACCCCCGCGCCGACCTCCTGGGGCGCGGTCTTCACCCCGGACTCGCCCTACGCCGGGCACCTCACCGCGTACGACAGTCCGATCTACATCGCCGATGCCGCGCTGTACCTGATGAGGACCAGGCCCGAGCTCGGCATCAGGAACCCCTACGCCCTGACCTCCTCCCAACTGGACGCCGCGGTGGCGCTGCTCAAGGTCCAGAAGAAGCAGGTCGGCTCCTACTGGAGCGACTACACCAAGGAGCAGGCGGCGTTCGACTCCGGCGACGCCCTGATCGGCACCACCTGGGAGGTGATCCAGCAGGCGGTCGCCGCCGACGGCAGGGTGCGGACGCAGGCGGTCCTGCCCGTCGAGGGTTCCACCGGCTGGTCCGACACCTGGATGGTCTCGGCGCACGCCCAGCACCCCAACTGCGCCTACGCGTGGATGGACTACATCGTCTCGCCGTCGGCCAACGCGCAGGTCGCCGAGTACTTCGGCGAGGCCCCGGCCAACTCCAAGGCCTGCGCGCAGATCACCGACAACCCGGGCTTCTGCGCCGACTACCACGCCACCGACGAGAACTGGTGGAAGGACGTCTACTACTGGACCACGCCCACCGCGCAGTGCGCCGACGGCAGCGGCCGCGGCGACTGCACCGCGTACGCCCAGTGGGTCACCGCCTGGAACGGGATCAAGAGCTCTTGAGCGCCCCCGCCACGGCACGCACCCCGGCGCACACCCCCGCGCGCACCCCGACACGCACCCCGATGCGCCGGCTGGCCGGGCTGCTGGACCGGCGCCCCGGTCTGCGGCTCGCGGCGCTGCTGGCGGCGCCGATGACCTGGCTGGTGCTGGCGTACCTCGGCTCGCTGGCGATCCTCCTGCTGTCCGCGTTCTGGACCACCAACGCGTTCACCTCCGCCGTCGAGCAGCGCTGGACCCTCGACAACTTCCGGTCGCTGCTGACCGATCCGCAGTACCGGACGGTCGCCGTGCGCACGCTGGGCATCGCGGTGTCGGTGACGGTGATCGACGCGGTGGTCGCCCTCCCGATGGCCTTCTTCGTCGCCCGCGTCTCTCGGCCCGGGAGCCGGCGCCTGCTGCTGGTGGCGGTGCTGACGCCGCTGTGGGCCGGCTACCTGGTCAAGGCCTACGCCTGGTGGGTGATGCTCAGCCACGGCGGCGTCCTGGACTGGGTCGCCGCCCCCTTCGGCGGGCACTCCCCCGGTTTCGGCGTGCCGGCGGTGGTCATGGTGCTCGCGTACCTGTGGCTGCCCTACATGGTGCTGCCGCTGTGCACCGCGTTCGGGCAGCTGCCCGACAGCCTGCTCGCCGCCGCGGCGGACCTCGGCGCCGGCCCCTGGCGGACCCTGCGCACGGTGGTGCTGCCGCTGGCCAGGCCGGCGCTCATCGCCGGGTCGGTCTTCACCTTCTCGCTGAGCCTGGGCGACTACCTGACGGTGCAGATCGTCGGCGGCACCACGTCCATGCTCGGCAACGTCATCGCGTCCAACGTGACGCTGAACCTGCCCCTGGCGGCCGCGGTGTCCTGCGTCCCGGTGCTGCTGATCGTGGGCTACCTGCTCGCCGTGCGCCGCACCGGCGCGCTGGACAGTCTGTGAGGCCGACGCCCTGATGCAACTCTCCCGCGGTACCCGGATCCTGCTCCGGACGGCGACGGCCCTGGGGTTCGCCGTCATCTACGCCCCGCTGCTGCTGGTCCTGGTGAACTCCTTCAACGCCTCGCGCTCCTTCGCCTGGCCGCCGTCCGGCTTCAGCACCCGCTGGTGGACGGCCGCCTGGCAGGAGACCGGGCTGCGCGAGGCGCTGGCCACGTCGCTGAAGGCCGGGCTCGGAGCCACCGGGGTGGCGCTGGTCCTGGGCACCATGGCGGCCTTCGCCGCGACCCGGTACCGGTTCTTCGGCCGGCAGTCGGTCTCCTTCCTGCTGATCCTGCCGATCGCCCTGCCCGGCATCGTCACCGGCATCGCGCTCAACGCCGCGTTCCGCACCGTGCTGACCCCGCTCGGGGTGGGCTTCGGCCTGTTCACCGTGGTCGTCGGGCACGCCACCTTCTGCATCGTGGTGGTGTTCAACAACGTGTCGGCGCGGCTGCGGCGCATCGCGCCGTCGGCCGAGGAGGCGTCGGCGGACCTCGGGGCGGACACCTTCCAGACCTTCTGGCACGTCACGCTGCCGGCCGTGCGCGGCGCGCTGCTCGCCGGGGCGCTGCTGGCCTTCGCGCTCTCCTTCGACGAGATCGTGGTGACCACCTTCACCGCGGGCCCCGGCACCCGGACGCTGCCACTGTGGATCTTCGAGAACCTGGCCCGGCCCAACCAGGGCCCGGTGGTGGATGTCGTGGCCTCGGTGCTGATCGTCCTGGCCGTCCTGCCGGTCTACCTGGCGCAGCGCCTGTCCGGCGAGCCGCTGGAGGGGCACGGCCCCTGAGCGGCCCCCGGCCGGGGGCGCTCGCGGGGGGTCGCGCCGGGCACCGGGACCGCGCCGGGCACCAGGGTCGCGCCGGATTCCGTCGGCGCGACCCCGCTCGGGACGAGCCCGCTAAGGCAGCTGTACCGGGGTGAAGGCGCCCGCCGGCGTGTCGGCGAGGGCTCCGTTCATGGCGTCGCGCCAGATCGGGCCGGCCAGGGTGCCGCCGAAGGCCTGGCCCACGACGGTGCCGCCGATGCGCTGGCCGTCCAGGGGCTTGGGGTTGTCGGTGTCGCTGACGACGGTGGCGCCGGCCATCTCGGGGGTGTAGCCGACGAACCAGACCTGGCGGCTCGCGTCGGTGGTGCCGGTCTTGCCGGCGCTGTCGCGGCTGCTGAGGCCGGCGGTCTGGCCGGTGCCGTCCTCGACGACGCCCTTGAGCATCGCGGTGACGGTGTCGGCGGTGGTGGTCGACATCACGGCGGAGCAGTTCGCCTGCGGCACCGCGAGCTGCTTGCCGTCGGGGCCGGTCACCGAGGCGATGGCGGTCGGCGCGCAGTAGGTGCCGTGGGCGGCGAAGGCCGCGTAGACGCCGGCCATCTCCAGCGGGGTCAGGTCGTTGCTGCCGAGCGTCATCGACGGGACGACCTGGAGCTTCTCGCCGCCCGCCTGCTGGGTGATGCCGAGCTTGTTGGTCATCTGGGCGACGTTGCACAGCCCGGCGTCGCCCTCCAGCTTGGCGAAGTAGGTGTTGACGGACTGCGCCATGGCCGTCTTCATGTCGAACTGGCCGGTGAGGCTCTGGCTGTCGTTGTGCACCTGCCCGGCGGAGGGGAACCGGCCGCCGGAGCAGTCCGTCATCGCCGGCCACGGGATGCTGTAGTCGGTGGTGTAGCTCTGGCTCGGCGAGATGCCGTTCTCCAGGGCCGCCGCGGCGACGATCGGTTTGAACGTCGAGCCGGTCGGGAAGCCGAGCCCGCCGCCCATGGCCTTGCCGACGTTGTAGTTGATCTGGGTCTGGTGCTGCTTGCCGTCGACGCCGTACGGGCGGCTCTGGCCCATCGCGAGGATCTTGCCGGTGCCCGGCTCGACGATGCTCATCGCGGTCGCGGCCTGGTCGCTGGCGTTCACGTGGGCGGTGACGGAGGCGTAGAGCGAGGCCTGGGCCTTGGGGTCGAGCGTGGTGTGGATCTGGAGGCCGCCGCGCTTCCACACCGCCTGCCGTTCGGCCGCCGACTTGCCGAAGGCCGGATCGGTGAGCACCGTCTGGCGCACGTAGTCGCAGAAGAAGCCCTCGCCCTGCTTGGCCAGGATGCAGCCCTGTTGCGGCGCCTGGACGTTGAGCCCGAGCGGGGTCGCGATGGCCTGCTGGGCCTGCTCCTTGGTGATGTGCCCGTACTCGGCCATCTTGCGCAGCACGGTGTCGCGCCGGTCCTTCGCCGCGGTCGGGTTGACCGTCGGGTCGTAGCCGGTGGGCGACTGCACCAGGCCGGCGAGCAGCGCGGCCTGCGGCAGGGTGAGGTCCTTGGCGCGCACGCCGAAGTAGCGCCGCGCTGCCGACTCGATGCCGTAGGCCTTCTCGCCGAAGAAGGTGATGTTCAGGTAGTTGGTGAGGATCTGGTCCTTGCTCAGGGTCTCCTCGACCTTGATCGCGTACTTCAGTTCCTGGATCTTGCGGCCGACGGTCTGGCGCTGCGCCTCGGCCACCTTCTGCGGGTCGTCGCCCGCCTCGTCGACGAAGACGTTCTTCACGTACTGCTGGGTCAGGGTGGACGCGCCCTGCGCGGTGCCGCCGGAGGTGGCGTTCTTGTCCAGGGCGCGCAGCACGCCCTTGAGGTCGATCGCGCCGTGCTCGTAGAAGCGGTTGTCCTCGATGTCGACGAGTGCGGTCTTCACCAGCGGGGATATCTGGTCCGCCGGGACGACGGTGCGGTCGCGGTCGTACACGGTGGCGATCGTGCCGCCCTGCGCGTCGAGGATCGTCGAGGCCTGTGAGAGCGCCGGGGTCTTGAAGTCGTCGGGCAGGCTCTGGAAGTCGTCGGCCGCCGACCGGGCGCCGAGCCCGGCGGCCGCCACCGCGGGCAGGGCTATGCCCGCCGCCACGATCCCGGCGATCACGCTCACCCCGATCAGCCGCGTTCCGTGCCCCAGTTTCCGCATCTCCATCGCCTCCCGCTTCTCCGCCATGTCGTGCGCGACGTTACGTGCGCGTCATGAGGAACTCCTTGGGAGGCGGACCCCGCCGTGTCACAACCCTGCGACAGTCCGCCGCTCGCCTCGGGTTCCAGCGGTTGTCGCGACACCCCGTCCAGCCCGGCTCCGGCGAACTCCGCGAAGTCCGTCATCCGAGGCGGCGGAATTGACACTTCCTGCCGTTGGCGCCGGAGAGGGCAAGGGTGGTCTTTCCGAATCCGGCAGCCCCCGGGGGGAGGCTTCCGCGAAACCCGGGGCGACAAATTCGCCCGTGGCGGGCCCGAGCCTGCTAGAGTCGTACGAGTTGCAGTAGTGGTTCCCATGGACTTTGTGTGCGCCTGCTGATGTTTTGCAGGCGCATTTTTGTTTCCCGGCTCTTCCCCGGGTGGGTGCTCATCGCGGCGACTCGGAGCCTGCATGGTGCGGGCTTCGGATAGCCCTTGAAGGAGATTATTTTTATGGCTAATGGCACCGTGAAGTGGTTCAACGCGGAAAAGGGCTTCGGCTTCATCGAGCAGGAGGGCGGCGGCCCGGACGTCTTCGCCCACTACTCGAACATCAACGCCAACGGCTTCCGTGAGCTGCTCGAGGGCCAGAAGGTCGAGTTCGACGTCACGCAGGGCCAGAAGGGCCCGCAGGCCGAGAACATTCGCCCGCTGTAGTTTTTCTGCCACGGCACCCGCCTAGCAGCGAGGGGCCCGCACCGCGTACATGTTGCCCGGTGCGGGCCCCTCGGCATTGCGTCACGGACGCATTCCCGGCCGCTCAGGCCCCCTGGCTCCGCCACCGGCGGCCATCCCCACGCGAGACCCACAGCTCCGCGTCCGGATCGGCGCCCTGCCGTGACAGCTCACGGTTCGAGGTCGTTCGCTCCCGCCCCTCCCGGGTGAGCGCCGACCGTAGGTGACGTGCCGCACGGTTCTACCGTCCACGCTCCGCCCGTCACACTTCCGGCCCGTTCCCTTGCGGTCTCCGTCGGCGCCCCGCGCCACGGGGCCTTCCTCGTGACGCGCCGCCTTGAGGAAGGTCTCCACGTGAACCGCTCCAGTCGCTCCTCGTACCAGAACGCCAACTCCCGCTCCGGCTCAAGCTCTCGCTCCGGCGCAGGCTCCCGCTCCGGCGGCAGTTCCTTCTACGGCTCCCGTCCGGCCGGCGGCCGGCGCTCCTCCGACCGGGGCCGCCGCCAGGACTCCTCCCCGCAGGGCGAGTTCGCGATGCCGGTGAGCACCACTCCCGCCCTGCCGGCCGTCGAGTCCTTCGCCGAACTGGACATGCCCGCAGCCCTGTTGAAGACGCTGACCCGCCAGGGCGTCACCTCGCCGTTCCCCATCCAGGCCGCGACGCTGCCCAACTCGCTGGCCGGCCGCGACGTGCTCGGCCGGGGCCGCACCGGCTCCGGCAAGACCATCGCCTTCGGTCTCGCCGTCCTGGCCCGCACCGCGGGGCAGCGGGCCGAACCCCGCCGCCCGTTGGCCCTGGTGCTGGTCCCCACCCGCGAGCTCGCGCAGCAGGTCACCGAGGCGCTCACCCCCTACGCCCACTCCGTGCGGCTGCGGATGGCGACCGTGGTCGGCGGGATGTCGATCGGCCGCCAGGCGCAGGTGCTGAACCGCGGGGCGGAGGTCGTGGTGGCCACCCCCGGCCGACTCAAGGACCTGATCCAGCGCGGCGACTGCCAGCTGGACGGGGTCGGCGTCACCGTCCTCGACGAGGCCGACCAGATGGCCGACATGGGCTTCCTGCCCCAGGTCACCGAGCTCCTCGAACAGGTCGCCGAAGGCTGCCAGACCATGCTGTTCTCCGCCACCCTGGACCGCAACGTCGACCGCCTCGTGCGGCACTTCCTGAACGACCCGGTCACCCACTCGGTGGACCCGTCCGCAGCAGCGGTCAGCACCATGGAGCACCACGTGCTGCACGTGCAGAACCACGACAAGAACACCACGATCGCCCACATCGCCTCCCGCGACGGCGGGGTGATCATGTTCACCGACACCCGGGACCGCGCCGACGCACTGGTCGAGGACCTGCTCGCCAACGGGGTCAAGGCCGCGGCCCTGCACGGCGGCAAGTCCCAGCCCCAGCGCAACCGCACCCTGGAGCAGTTCCGCACCGGCCAGGTCACCGCGCTGATCGCCACCAACGTCGCCGCCCGGGGCATCCACATCGACGGCCTCGACCTGGTCGTCAACCTCGACCCGCCGAGCGACCACAAGGACTACCTCCACCGGGGCGGCCGCACCGCCCGGGCCGGCGAGTCCGGCACCGTCGTCACCCTCGTCCTGCCCAGCCAGCGCCGCCAGATGGCCCGGATGATGACCACCGCCGGCATCACCCCCGTCACCACCAGGGTCCTCGCCGGCGACGAGGACCTGACCCGCATCACCGGCGCCCGCGTCCCCACCGGCGTGCCCGTGGTCATCGCCGACCCCGTCGTCGAGCGTCCGCGCCGCAGCGCGGCCACGAACCGCGGCCGCCGCGGACGCCCCGCCCCCACCGGCGGCGACACCCGCGCGGCCGCCGGCCGCGACAACCAGGGCTCCTCGGGCCGTCGCCGGGCGCCCAGGCGCGTCGCCGTCGCCGCGTAGCACCCCAGCGGGCCCGGTCCACGGTGCGGACCGGGCCCGCGCAGCCGCTCCCAGGCCTCCCCAGTCCCTCCCAGCCCTCCGCGGCACCCCGGCAGCAGCGACACGAAGGAGCCCGCCCATGACCATCGCCCCCGGACACCCCGCAAGCACCGCCACGGTCGGCGACCTCATGAAACGCCCGGAACTGCAGATCAGCGACGACGTCATGGTCGACACCGCAATGGACGTCCTGCAGAGCTCCGGCAGCGACCACCTGCTCGTCCGCGACGACGACGGCCGCTGCGCCGGGCTGCTGACCCGCCTGCACCTCGCGCCGTTCCAGGCCCGGTCCTGGTACACCGAGCGCACCCCGGTACGCGACATCGTCCTCGACCGCGCCCCCTTCGCCACCGCCGACATGCCCGCCACCACGGCGGCCGCCGCCATGCGCTCCCGCGACCTGGACGTGTGGCCGGTGGTGGACCACGACGGCCGCGCCATCGGCCTGCTCAGCTTCTAGACCCGATCCCCTCGACGACCCTCGTCAGACGCTCCCCCGCCTGCTCGACGCTTCCGTTCTGCGCGCAGACCTGCGCCCCTTCGAGCACGAAGGTGATCTCGGCCGCGGTCTGCGCCGGGTCGGGCAGCCGGGCCTCGGCGCACATGGCGACCAGCCTGCGCAGCTGGCGGGCCTTGTACTCCTCGATCACCTGCCGCGCCGGGTCGGAGCGGTCGGGCAGTTCGGCGATGGAGTCGATGAACGGACAGCCCCGGTGCGAGATCGCCGGCAGCCCTTCGGCGATGAAGCGGGCCAGGCCCAGGATCTGCTCCCCGGGCCGGCCGGGGTGCGGCCGGGTTCCTCCGCCAGCCGCTGGAGCGTCACCGGGGCCGGCCACGACCGCCGCCTGGACGTCGCCCTCAACGACCGCGACTTCGCGTCGGAGATGGAGGAGATCCGGGAGAACGGCCTACTTCATCTCCCGCCACCGCTACGAGTAGACGGACGTCGGCAGCGTCACCCGAGGTAGATCCTCTGCCACTCCAAGGACGTCATGGCCAGTGCGGCCTCCGCCAGGGTGCGAGCCGACTCGGTCTTGAGGCTGCCGAGACTGCTGTCAATCCACGGCTGGACGTTCTGGTACCCCTGCTCGCGGTACTCCACGGCCTGAATCAGGCACTCCAGCTTGTCCGCGTCATGGGCGACGGTGACTTCCAAGCTCTCGGCGTTCTCGTACTCCTCCACAATGGCCTGAACCCCGGCAACAACGGCCGGGTGAGCGGCGCTGACCTGGTCGGCGGTCACGCGCTCGTTCGAGACGGCGGTGAGGTAGCGCCGGCTGACGTGCGGGATATCGCTGACCCGGGTCTCCTGAGTGTCGTGGAAGAGACACAGGAGGGCGACCTTGGCCGGGTCGGCACCCTCCATCATCGCGAGCACCGCGCCGACTACGCCCGTGCGGAACGAGTGCTCCGCGACCGACTCAGGGTCTTTGACTCCAGCGATCCACCAGCCCTGGCGCTTCGCCCGCTTGAGCATGCCCGCCTCGAACAGGTAGCTCGCGGTGCCCTTCGCCTGCTTGTCGTCCGTCATAGCTGTCCTTCGCTGTTGGATCGGTAGTTGCTGGACCCACCTACCCGCAGACCGTAGTGCACAGACTCCAACTCTCGACGGGACTGTCGTGAAAGACCGTCACCATCAAGCAGCGTGCGCACTCGTGCGGCCAGGTCGCGGGCTGTACGGGGGTCCGCATCGGCCAGGCCGCGTCGGGTGAGCATGAGTGCCCAGATCGAATGGACGTACAGGTCGGTGTACTCGCCCGCGCGGTCCAGCCGGATGGCGAACTGCCGCAGCAGCGTGGAGGCGTCCCACACCGGGCGGTCCTGCTCCGCCATGAAGTCATCGCTGATCTGGGGACGTGAGTCGAGCCCGAGCCAGTGAGCCCAGTAGTTCAGGTTCGCGGCTTCGAAGTCGTCGTTGTCGGTGATCGAGCGGGCGATGAAGTCCCGGAGCAGCTCGGGGTCCCCTTGTCGCGCCAGTGCTGCCGCGGCCGACCGCGCTTCGGCCCAGCGGGGTGACCACCCCGAACCGGCCGAGGGAATCCGGCCTCGGCGCTGCATCCCACTGAACCACTCGGCCACATCGCGTGCCCGGTCGTAGGAGGACAGGTACCAGACCTGTCTCCGGAGTAGGGCGGTCTCCTCACCCCCGGCCTCCACCAGGTCAGCGGTGTGCCGGAGGTTGTCGAAGAAGCACGAGCGCACGTCCTGCCCAAGGAGCGGCGCAGTGGAGACCGGCCCGCGTCGTGCGGCAGGGATGCCCAACTCGGCGGCCACCGCGCCGGGCAGAACCCCGCTGATGGCCCAGCCGATCATGTGCGTGGTGTCCCGGGTAAGCACCCACCCGGCCAGCGGATGCCCCAGAACCTCGGCATTCGTGGGCCGGGACCGCAGTATCTCGCCGAGGACGAAGTCTGCGTCCATCGCGAGGCCGATCAGGTCCACCAGCCCAGTCGGCGCGCCGAGCAGGATCAGCTTCCGGCGCAGCACCACCAGGTTCCCGGCCCTGGTGGAGGAGAGCGGCCGACGGCCGGACTCCCAGCCCTGGACAGTGCTCTTGTCGATGCCCAGGTCCACGGCCAACTCGTCCTGAGTCCTCGGGATCTGCTCCCGGATGACCTTGAACAGGAAGCCGGAAATCACCCCTTCGGGGACCCGGACGAGCGCGGACTGACTGTCAGTCAGTGCTTCGGTGCGCCTCGGTGGTGTCCGAGCAGCCATTCCGGGCCCCCCTTTGCCTCGATCATCCGGGCAACTCGTACTGGCAGTCCGTCGAGCCCTGGATTCACCGACCGTAACTTCATAACTACGGCATCGCGGGGTGACAGCGGAAGCCTAGTGCCAACTCCGTCTCCTGCGAACAGCCGTGATGCCCTGCCGTAGATCCCCGTGCGGCAGCCTCAACCACCCAGCAGGAGGACCAGCATGTCCACCAGCACCATGCCGGCGGCCGACAAGGTCGGCGAGCGCGCCCGCGAGATCCTGGCCGCCATCACCGCGGACCCCGAGTTCTCGGCGTTCGAGGCGGCGACCCTGGAGTACTCCAGTGACTGGCAGTGCTTCACCGGGTTCCCGACCATCAGCCAGTGGAACCTCGACACCGACAAGGTTCCGCTGTTCGCCGAGGGCCTGCGCGCCATCGCGCTCAAGGCGGCGGCCTACGATCTGACCGGCAGCGAGACCGACGCCGAGCTGGCCTTGCCCGTCCCCGTGGACGAGATGACGCACGCGATGATCGCGCAGCCGCAGTTGCTCGCCCGCATCGCCGAGCGAACCGGCTTCACGCTGATCCACCAGACCGATCAGGAACACACCGACTACACCGGCGGCGAGTACACCCACGCGGCGTACCTGGCCGCGTGGGGCACCGAGCCGCCCACCCGCTACTGGCTCGACAAGGCCGAGGTGGACCGCCGCCTGGCCATCCTCGCCGAGAAGTACGGCTCCATCGGCTTCGGTCGCAGCGGGCGAGAGCACGCCATCACCTTCTAGCCCTCGGGCAGCTCCTGGCCGGCACTCGCGTACCGGCCGGGAGGCAGCCCGATGCGGTCTCCGTGCACACAGGCCGGGATTCCCTCCCGGCTGTACCGGAAGCCGTCGTCCGGGTTGAACGGGTAATCCCTGCTGGGGCGTTCGAGCACATCGAACGCCCCAGCAGGGAGCCGGAGGCTGGGGCAGATCCAGCACGCATCGTGATCGTCGTCGTCGTTGATGAACGGCTCGGCGGACATGAACGCAGAGTAGCGATCGAGGCACCGAAGCGCGCAAGCCCCAGGTGTCGCAGGAGTTCCGAGGGCCGACCCACCCCACAGCCGCCCTCGGCGAAGGAGGACAGACCGATGGCGCGACGCACCCCCAAGTGTGAGCACCGACCGAGGTCTGACCGCAGTCCCCAACTGATGCCGGCTAGTTGACGGCATGGGCAGGTCGGCGCGGGTGATCATCCGAGCCGACCTGCCACCCGGCGTCGCACACGCACCCACTCAAGGAGAGTCCGCATTGAAGACCTCCATCACCACCCACGTCCCCCGCCGGCTCCTTCTTCGACCTCGACCGGAAGGACCCGGCTGCTGGCCGGCCTGCGCCACCAGACCGGCCAGCTGTAGTGCCACGCTGGGCAGAACCGAACCACGGAGGGTCAAGTGCTTGATCACCTCATCACTCACGATGACAACCTGCGGATGGTCCCCACCGACCGGAGCGAGCTGACCACCGCGGTCGGCCAACTCCACGAGGAACTGCGGGCCTTGCCCGAGGGGACCGACCCCGCTCGTATTCGGGTCCTGGCCAGATGGATCGGCATCGGCCAGATGTGCCTGGGCCACCACGCGGAAGCCCGTACGTTCCTCCGGCAGTCGCTCGACCTGGCCGCAGCGATCGGGAACACCCGGGCCGTCGTCGCCACCGGGCTCAACCTCGGCGACGCGCACCGCTACGCCGGTGCCGTGCAGGCTGCGGACGCGCTCTACCGCAGCGCGCTGAACACCGCGCGAAGCCAGCACCCGGAGCTCCTTGACTTCGCGCTCCAGCACACCGGAAAGCACCTCATGGAACGCGGCGACCTCGCAGGCGCCCAGGCCCATCTGCAAGAAGCGCTGCGCCTGCGGATCGCCAAGGGGGACACCGGGCTGGTCGAGTCCACGCAAACCGCCCTCGACCGGGTCGAGCTGCTGCTCGGCCAGGCCCCCGCCGCCTTCAACCCCCAGCGGCGGGCCCGCCTCCGCCCTGCGACTGCCCCCGCTTCCGCTGCCGCAGGACGGAAGACGATGCCCTGAGAACACGCGCCGCAGGGAGGTAGAAGGGGCCACGGCAGGGTCGTGGCACCCACCACCTCGGCCTGTTTCTACAGGTCGAGAACAAGACGGCTCAGACGAGCACGACCCGGCGCCCCCGCGTGTGGCCGGCGTGGCTGTCGATGTGCGCCGCCGCGGCCTCGGCGAGCGTGTACGACTTCTCGACCGGGATGTGGAGCCTGCCCCGCGCGATGAGGTCGACGGCCTCGGCGAGCGCCTCCGGCATGCTCCCGGCCACGCCGGAGAACCGGACGCCGAACTGCGGCGCCGCGAGGTCGGCGATGGAGACCACCTTCTGCGGATCCCCGGTCAGCTCGACGAGTTCGCGGATCACGCCCGAACCGGCCAGGTCGAGCGCCGCGTCGACCTGGCCGAGCTGCCGCACCCGCTCGACCCAGCCCTCGCCGTACGTCGTGGCGACGGCACCCAGGCTGCGCAGGTACTCCTGGTTCGCGGCCCCGGCCGTGCCGATCACCGTGATGCCGCGGTCGCGGGCGATCTGCAGCACTGCCGAGCCGACTCCCCCGGACGCGCCGCTGGCCAGCAGCGTCTGCCCGGGCCGCACGCCGACCTGGCGGATGATGCGCAGCGCGGTCTCCACCACGGAGGGGTAGCCGGCGGCCTCTTCGAACGTCAGCCCTTCGGGCATCCGGGCCCAGGCCGACAGCACGGCGAACTCGGCGTAGGTGCTCAAGCCCTCGCCGAATACGTGGTCGCCGGCCTCGATCCCTTCGACGCCCTCGCCGACCTCGTCGACCACCCCCGAGGCGTCCTGCCCGACGCCAGAGGGCAACTCGATCGGGTGGGCTTGGAGGAACTGGCCTTCGCGGATCCTCCAGTCGACGGGGTTGACGCCCGCCGCCCGTACGGCGATGCGGATCTGGCCGGGGCCCGGGTGGGGCCGCTCGGCGTCGACGAGCTGCAGAACGTCCGGCCCGCCGAACTCGGCGAAGCTCACCTTCTTCATGTTCTTCATGCGGTCGACCGTAGCACTAACGGTTAGCATTTCGGAACTGTTCCACCTTCGTATCTGCTAGCGTGAGGTCATGACCGTGCCGCCCGGACGCCGCGAACGCAAGAAGGCCGCGACCCGCCAGAAGATCGCCGACACCGCCCTGCGGCTCTTCCTGGAGCGCGGGTACGACGCGGTGGGAATCCGGGACGTGGCCGCCGAAGCCGACGTGGCCGTCACCACGCTCTTCTCCCACTTCGCCTCGAAAGAGGCCCTGGTGTTCGAGCGGGACGACGACTTCGAGCAGCGCCTCACCCAGGCGGCCACCGCCCGGGCGCCGCACGAGCCGCTCATCCCCGCGCTGCGCCGCGAGATCCACGCCCTGGTGCACCATTGCACGGCGGACGCCGCCGCCCCGATCTGGCGCATGATCGAGGAATCCCCCGCCCTGCGGGAGTACGAGGATTCGATGAGGCTGCGCCACGCGGACTCGCTGGCAACGGCCATCGCCACCGACCTCGGCCTGCCGCAGACCACGACGGCCTGCCGGGCGATCGCGAGGTTCACGATCGACGCCTATGCGCTGGCCCGTGAGGCGGCCGATCCGGAGGCCGCGGTGGACGAGATCTTCCGGATGATCGAGGCGGCCTGGGAGGTCACCGGCCCTGCTCGACACGCGTGAAGCGTCGCGGAGCAGCCCCGCAACCGCACTGAAGGTCCCTTCGACAACTCGAAGGGACCTTCGTGTCTGCGACACATCTACTGCGGTTATTTGTGTTCAGGATCCGGGGCTGCAAGGGTGTTGCACCATGAGGATCACGATCACCGTGGAGAATCCGACCCCCGAGGCGCTGGAGAAGCTGCTCGCCTTCGCCACCATGCCGGACGCCGTCGTGACCGCGCTGCCCGACGATCGCTGGACACCGGAGCGGGCCCGCTCCTACTACGACCGCCTGCCGCCCCGGGCGCAGCAGATCCTGCTTCAGGTCGTCGAAGGCGACGGCGAGTGCGCCGCAGAGGAGTTGAAGGCGAACGGCCGCAGCCTGCGGGGATCCACCGGCGCGTTCCGCCGCGTCCTCTCCGAGGGCAAGCGGACCGGCCTCTGGCCGGACGCCTTGCCCGTGCCGCTGGTGTCCCACGTCGTCGGCGGGCAGCTCAAGAAGCTCGAAATGCCCGGATCCGGTACCGACCAGTACCCGTACTCGGCCTTCGAGGAGGGATTGCGCGACGCGCCGGCCCGCGATCGCTGATCGCCCGGGAAACCGCTCAGGCACGCATCCCCATCAGTCAGTTGTCGCTGTTGACGTTGGTGAGGGCGGCGCTGTAGCCCGTGGAACAGTACAGGGTGTCGGAGCCGTCGCCGGTGTGCCAGCGACCGTTGATCGTCTGCCGGATGCCCTTGACGCTGTCGCTTTCACAGATCAGGACGAGTTGCCAGTGGTTCTTCGGGGCGCTGGTCTGGCAGTTGACGGAGCCCCAGTTCTGGCCCTGGTTGGTGACGCAGTAGGAGATCGCCGAGGCTGACGGCGCGGCGATCAGCCCCGCTCCCATGAGCAGTGCCGCCCCGGTGCCGATGGCTGCGATTCGACGCATGACCTTCTCCTTGTCGTAGATCCGACACAGCATGTGCGGCCAGCATTCCGAAGATGTGAATGCGTGTATACATGAACAGCACAACTGGCCGAAACCGACCCTTCCGCTTCGGTCCCGTGGCGCGCCGGCCTGCGGTGCAGGTGAGGGCACGGGGAGGGCGTAGCAGTCTGGTGACATAGCAGGGTCTGTTTCGTCGACTGCTCACACTAACTTCGTTCCTGTACGCAGCCACGTTGCTCCTGGTCCCCGCAGGAGAGGCCACGGGCAACGAGCTGTTCCTCACCCGTACTTCGCTCAGGAGCACCGCATGTCGACCTTAACGAACCGTCGCTCGTCCGCCGTCCGTACGCTGGCCGGCTCCGCCCTGGCGGCCGCTCTGCTGGTGTCCACCGCGACAGCTTGCTCCAGCCCGTCCCCCGCGCCCGGCACCGCCGCTCCGGCCGCCGCGCCCACCACGCCCAGCGCGCAGGGCACCATCCCGCCGGCCGCCGCGCCCAGCGCTCCCACCACGCCCGACGCCGCCGCGCCGGCCAGCACTCCGGCCGCGCCTCCCGCGCCCGCTCCCGGCACCGCCGCTCCGGCCGCCACGCCCACCGCGCGCCACACCACCACCACGCCGCCGGCTGCCCCGCCCAAGGGGACGTCCCCGGTCCGCACCCAGAAGCTGGTGGACGGCAGCACGGCCGAGATCCGCGCGACCGGCAACCAGAACTACACCGCGAAGATCGTCAACAACGGTACGGAGTACGGCACGTTGGAGACGCACGACTCCGACGCCGGGGTCGACTTCAACGACATGTTCATCGTGCTCTCGCTGGACGGCACGGCCCACTCCTGGATGGGCGGCGGGCACCAGGGGCCGGGCACGTTCAAGCTCGCGGGCGGCTGGACGGCCAAGGTCACGAAGATCGGCGAACTCCACTACCGCGCGCAGATCCTCGGCAACGACGGCGCGGTGAACGGCACGCTGGAGGCGAACCAGCAAGACGCCGGAGCCGTCGCCAACGGCGTGTACATGGTGCTCAGCACCGGCGGCGAGATCAGCGCCAAAATGTGAACATGAACAAGATCGTGCTATGAACGCCCAGGAACCCGTCGGCGGGCCGCCGGCGGAAACCTCCTGGACCGCCCGGCCAGCCGAACGAGTGAAGCCGGCGGCGACTGCTCCCCGCGCGGCCTCGCCGCCCACGCGGGCGTCGGCAGCAGGCTCGAAGCCCGCCTGACGACCGCGCTCGAACAGGCTCTCGCCGCCCGTGCGCTGGGCTCCGCCACCCTGCCGACCGGCCGTTCGCGACCGGCTGGAGGGCGTACCCGACACGGCGGCGCGGTGCTCGAAAACTCCCCGTTCGCCCCGGGCGCGCCCGGAGGTGGCCTGCTTGAACCCCGCGTTCGAACAGCGCCATCATCTGTCCCCTGCCGACCACACGGCCGCCCCAACTCGGCTGCCCTGATGCTGATTCGGCCCGCCCCGGCGCGCCGGCAGGAGGAGCGTCCCGGCGCCCCCGCTCAGCAGCCCCGTCGGCCCGAGGGAACGAGGAGTCCGCGCAGTGATCGATTTCAAGGTGCTGACCGCACTGGCCGCCCGCGAGGACATCGAGCGGATCGGCGTCGGCGTGGTGGTCCGCGACGCCTCCGGCCGGGTCCTGATGATCCGCCGGGCCGCGCACGACGCCCTCCCCGGCATGTGGGAGTACCCGGGCGGCGGCCGGGAGGACGGCGAGGGGATCGGCGGCCGGGAGAGCGGCGAGGGGATCGAGGCGGGCGCGGCCCGGGAACTGGCCGAGCAGACCGGGCTCGCCGGGCTGCCGCTGGAGTACGCGCGGAGCCTGGACCTCACCGACCCGAACGGCCGGCGGGTACGGCAGTTCGTGTTCACCGCCGTCGTGCCGGACGGCACCCCGGTCACCCTGTCGGCCGAGCACGACGACCAGCAGTGGGCCCGTCCCGACCAGCTGCCGCAGACCGGTGACGGAGAGCGCGAGGTGATCAGGTGGCTCACCCGTCGCCTGGCCATCCCGGGCTGGCGGCCGGTCGGCGGCTACCTCACCACCGTCGCGCGGCCCACGGTCTACGGGTGCTTCCTGGTCACCGACCCGGACGGCCGCGTCCTCGGGATGCGCTCGACCATCAACCCGGCCGTGTGGAGCCTCCCCGGCGGCAACGTCGAACACGGCGAGACCCCGTTCGGCACGGCGCTGCGCGAGGCCCAGGAGGAACTCGGCCTCGACCTCGCCGCGGAGAACCCCGAGGTGATCGCCCGGCGGCGGCTGGTCGCGGTCGTCCACGAGCAGGCCGGCACGGAGTACCCGGTGCCGGTGTGCGGATACGTCTTCGACGGCGGCGTCCTGACCCCGGAGCAGCAGGCCCGCATCCGGCTCGACCCGGCCGAGCACACCGAGTGGCGCTTCGAGACCGCCCACGACTGGTGCGACCTGATGCCACCGGACCGCTACCAGCGGCTCCTCCAAGTGCTGCGCGCCCACCGCTGCGGCACGCCGCTGTACCTGGAACGCCCCTCCCCGGCCGACGAGTTCGAAGGAATCATGGTCCTCGTCACCGACCGGCACGGCCGGCTGCTGATGCACCACCGCGACGACAAGCCGGGCATCGCCTGGCCGGGCTACTGGACCCCCATCGGCGGCTGGCGCGAGGGCGTCGAGACCCCGCAGGAGAACGCGGCGCGCGAGGTCCGCGAGGAAGCCGGCATCGAGATCACGGGGCTCCGGATCCTGCCCGGCCCGCACCACGAGCTGGTCTCCCCGCTCACCCGCGTCCTGCACGCCGCCTGGGACGGCCCGGAGGCGGACCTCCAGCTCGGCGACGAGGGCCTGGCCGTCCGCATGATCCCCCTGGCCGAGGTGCTCGACCTCAAGGTCCCGCCCTACCTTCAGCACTACCTGCCGCTGCTGGCCGACAGGGCCGACGGGGCCGGCCAGCCCGCGAGGAGGACCTCGTGAACCAGCCCGGGCGCAGCGAAACCGGCCAGAGCAAAACCGGCCGGTCGGGCCGCCCGGCCCCGTCGCAACCGACCGCCTGAGGATGGCCGGCCGCCACCGCCGCCCGCCCGAGCCGCAGCTGCCGGCCGACACCGATGCCCGGCTGCGGGCCATCGCCGACCAGCGGCCCGTCGTGGAGGAAGGCATCGTCACCTTCCCCGCCAGCACCGTCCCGTACGCCTACCGCACCGTGCACCGGCCCGACGGCGGCACCGACCAGCACCTCGTCCGCCTCGACCTGCCCCGGCGACCACCCGGGTGACCGGCTCGGCAGCCCGTTCCTGACGAGCCGTCACCACGGGTGGACCGCAATCCAGGACCAGGACTCGCCCCTCCCGGCCGTCAGCTCTGTCCGACCCGCTGTCGGCCGGTTCGCCGGGAGGCGGCCACGACGGAGAAGGCGTACTCCCGCATCCGGAGCTCGTAGTCCCGTACGCCGTCCACCAGCGGCGCGCCGGAGGCCGCGGCCCCAGCCAGGGTCCGCGTCAGCTCGGCGGCGTCGCGGATCGCGGTGTTCGCGCCCATCGCCAGCACCGGACTCATGGCGTGGATCGCGTCCCCGAGCAGGGTGACGGGGCCCGGCTCCCACGGCGGTACGGGGCTCGCCGTGGAGATGCGCAGCGGGAACAGCGAGTCGGTCTCCCAGCGGTCCAGGAGGCGGTGCACGTCGGGGTGCCAGTCGTCGCCCACCAGGCGTCCGGCCAGCTCGCGCAGGGCGGGGCCGTCGAGACCGCGCAGCGCCTCGAACGAGGGCATGGCGGGGTGGTCCGCCGGCGCTCCCACCAGGCAGGCGACGTAGTCGCCGACGGGGGTGAGGGGGACGGGCGGTGTGTGTGCCGGGCCGGCGGCGCCGGGAGGGCGGGCGAACCGCACGGGCCCGAACCCGACGTGCGGACTTCCCGGCCCACCGGTCACCACGGTGAAGATGCTGTCGAACACCCACGGCGGCAGCGCGGCCGCCTCCGCCCCTCCGGCCCCTCCAACCCCGGTATCCGGCGCATCCGGCGCATCCGGCGCATCCGGCGCATCCGGCGCATCCAGCGCATCCAGCGGGATCCTGCCGTAGATCAGGCGCAGTCCGGCGTCCTCGACCCGGGCGTGCGGCAGCAGCTGTCGGCGTACCACCGATCCGACCCCATCGGCACCGACCAGGAGGTCGGCGCTCGCGCTGCGGCCGTCGGCGAACCGCGCGGTGACCGTTCCGTCCTGCTCCCTCTCCCAGCTCAGCAGTTCCGCGCCGTAGCGCACGGTGTCCGCCAGGCCGGAGAGCAGGATCTGGCGCAGCGTCGGCCGGTTGAACGCGTACGAGCGGTACGGGCGGTATGGGCGGGCCGTGCCGCCGGCGGGGTCGGGGCCCGGCGCGGTGGGCCGGTCCGCGAGCGTGCCCAGGTGGCGGTCGCGGACGGAGACCCGGGCGGGCGGCGAGGCCGCGGTCGCCAGGCCCAGCCGGAAGAGGTGCTCCGGCAGGCAGCGTTCCAGGCCCGCGAGCCCGGGTTCGTCGAGCTGGACGCGGTAGCCCTGCGACCTCGCGTCCGGGTGCGGGTCCCGCTCGTACACGGCGACGTCGAAGCCGCGGGCGCGCAGCCCGTGGGCGAGGGTGAGGCCGCCGAGTCCGGCGCCGGCGATGATGACACGGTGCTGGTGCACAGTCTTCTGCCTTCGTTGTGGTCACGAAGGAAGCACTGGGGTTCCGCGAAGGGAACAAACACCGCGAGGGCGCCGCTCAGAAACACCATTCAGGAGCGATTTTTCGCGCATTCCGTTGATTCTGGGCCCACAGTAGCAGCGAGCCGCGAGGTGGAGGGGATCCACCGGTATTCCGGTCCGAGGAGGGTGGTCCCCGGGAGTCACACGCAGCGGGGTGCCGACCCACCGCTCGGAACAGCCCGCCAGGACTTCTCGGCGCGCAGGTCCTCCAGTGCCCGCACAGGCCCCGCCCCCGTAGCGGGGGCCATCGCCAGGCCGCTGCGGGTGCGCCGACGGCCGCCTCGGCGCACCGTGGACCTGTGGGCCTGCGGACGTCTAGGTCATCTTGGGCTGCGAAGAGCCGGTGGAACCGCCAGGCCCACGCCGCGCAGGGTGCTTCGGCCGTGATCGGCGCCGCCGGGCCGAGCGCCGCCGCCCTGTCCGGCACCCTCGGCAGCCGGCCGGCTACACGTCGCTTCGACACCGAGGGGACGGACCACCACCGACCAATCACGCGATGCCTCGAAAGGGAAATCCGCCATGTCCTACCCAATAGCTCACTACTGGGGCGAATCGGGCGAGAATACGGCAAATCTCCGATTCGGCGCCGCCACGCCGGACGTGTTGATCGGCGCGGGGGGCACAAGAGTCCACTACCTGGTCGACACGCCCTCCGCGAACAAGACGTTCGGCCTGTACCGATTGGACATGGGGCCTCGGCCGACAGGCCCCGCTCCACACTTCCACCGGACCATGTCCGAGTCGTTCTTCGTCCTGTCCGGGATCATGCGCCTGTACGACGGTGAACGGTGGATCGACGCCGAGGCGGGTGACTTCCTGCACGTGCCGGAGGGCGCTGTGCACGGCTTCCGCAACGAGTCCCACGAGCCGGCCTCGATGCTGATGCTCTTCGTGCCGGGCGTGCCACGTGAATCGTTCTTCGAGGAAATCTCGGAGATCGCGGCCGAAAGACGTCCGATGAGCGAGGCGGATTGGGCGGAACTCTACGGCCGGCACGACCACTTCCTGCCCTGACCGGCCCGTCCGGCCGGGGGGTTGGCTCGAACGACGACTCGGGCGATCACGCGCTGACGTTCGGTCATGTTTCCGTACCGAGGGGTGTATCGAGCTGTTGGTCGGCCATGGTGGCAGGATGCCCGGGTGGATGGGATATTGCGTGCCGCTGCAGAGCTGTTGGACACGGAGCTGTCCGAGCCCGTCGACTTGGGCGGAAGCCGGCGCAGCACGGTGCTGCGCTGCCGGACCGGTTCCGGGGAGAGCGTGATCGTCAAGGCCTACACCGACGAGCCGGAGGCCCGGCGCTGCTTTGCCGCGGAGGCGGCCGGGCTCTCGTTCGGTCTTGCCGGCCCCGAGGTGCTGGGGGTGGACCCGAAGGTCCCGCTGCTGGTCATGGCGGACCTCGGTGATTCACCGACGCTGGCGGACGTGCTGCTGGGAAGCGACGCGAAGGCCGCCGGGGAAGGCCTGGTGGCCTGGGCGCGCGCGCTTGGGCGGCTGGCTGCGAAGTCGGTGCATCGGCGAGTCGAGTTCAGGCAGTTGTGGGCCCGGTACGGCACGGGGATGACCGCCTGGGATGACGAGCCGTGGATCGCGCGGGGTGTGGCTGCCCTGCCCGGGGTGCTCGACGCGGTCGGTGTCGCGGCTCCCGCCGGGCTGTGCGAGGAACTCGCTCGCATGGGAACGGCGGGCGGGGAGGAGTATCCGGCGTTCACCCCGGGCGACACCTGCCCTGACAACAACCTGCTCACGCCGCAGGGGCTGCGGCTGCTCGACTTCGAAGCCGCTTGCTACCAGTCGGTGTTCCTGACGGCCACGTACTGCAGAACGCCGTTCTCCACCTGCTGGTGCGTCTTCGTCCTGCCGGCGGGGATCGCCCGGAAGGTCGAGGAGGCTTACCGGGCGGAGGTCGTCGCGGTGTACCCGGCGTTGGCCGAGGACGCGGTGTGGCAGGCCGGGATGCGGCAGGCCGTCGCGGTCTGGACGGTGAACGCAACCGTGCGCCTGCTGCCGCAGACGGTGGAGGACGGACCGATGCACAGGACACGTCGACCCGTGGCGACCAGGCGCCAGGTCCTCAGGCACCGCTGGCACGTGGCGAGCACGCTCGGGGAGTTCCCGGCGTTCGCGCAGACCGTGCGACAACTGCTGCGCAAGGCCGCCCGGGAGTGGGATGTAGCTCCGCTGCCGCACTATCCCGCCTTCCGGGCCGCGGGGGCGGGCAGGACCTAGGGCGGCGGGAAGCTCGACGACACCTGTCGGACTCGGCCGTAGGCGATGCGTATCGGCCAAGATCGGATCGTTCCGTCACTATCCGCGCACGCCTCGGATACGCTGCGACAGTCCCGTGTCGGACGTGCACTCACCGGTCCTGGCGAGTCAAGGCCCCTGGTACGCACGGCCGTTGTCGCCCTGGCTGGTCCAGGGGGGCTCAATTGTCATGCCCCGAACCGAAATGGGCCAATGACGGGGACGCCCGGCCGGTCGGGCAGGCCGGGGGGTCGGGCAGGCCGGGGGGCCGGGACCGGATGGAACACAACCAGGGCGGGAGGCCGACCGGCTGATGACACTGAGCATCGACGAACTACGGCAGCGGCTGGCAGGCAGCCAGGGCAAGACGTTCGAGATCACCGGTGAGGAACTCGGGGCGGCCGATCTGGTCTCGCGCCACCTCGGCGATTCGCTGAAGGTCGGCAAGGCGACCACCGACAGCAACGCCCTGACGGTCCACGGCACCGCCGCGCTGGGGGCAGCGACCGGCCTGCCGGTCACGGTGGCCTTCACGGCCGACGCCGACGGCAAGCAACTCGTCGGCTTCGACATCGCGTTCACCCTGAGTCTCTGGACCTTCACCACGGCGGCAGCGACCGAGGACTTCACCTACCTGTCCAAGTTCGGCTTCACCCAGCCCAGGTTCGTCCTGCGCAGCGGCGACGTCGGCGCCGTCCTGGGCTGCACGCTCAACGGCGCCGCCTACCGCCTGCCGGTCGACGGCGACGGCCCGTTGGTGCCGGACGGCGCCGGCGGCGGCGAGCTGCCGGACGTCACGCAGTCCTTCGGCTGCGCCCTGCCCGCGGACCTGGGCTTCAACCTCACCGACGTCTGGCTCCGCTACGTCCAGGGCACGAAGACCCTGGTGCTGTCCGGGAGCGCCGCCCTGAGCGGCGGAGCCCCGGCCTCCAGCGTGGCCTGGGCGCTGCTGATCCAGGACCGGGGCGACGCGGGCAGGCGCTACCTCGGCGTGGTGCAGGCGGCCGTCAAGCTGTCGCTGTCCGGGCTGCCGATCATCAAGGCACTGGTGCCGCCGGCCAACGACCTGGTGATGCAGCACGTGGCCCTGCTGTTCATCACGGAGGGGCTGGACGACACCGAGGTGGCGGACCTCAACAAGGCCCTCAAGGCGGTCAAGGCCGACTTCCCCGCGGGGAACGCGCCCGAGCTGCCGGCCGGACCGCTGGACAGCGGGGTCACGGCGTCCCTGGCCTACGACCTCGGCGGCACGCCCCGGGAGGCCGTGAAGGTCCGGCTCGGCGAGGCCTCGCGCACCTGGACCGCCCTGCCGCAGGACAAGGGTCCCAGCGGCAAGGCCGACCAGCCGGCGAAGGCGGAGTCCAGCGGCCCGTTCCGGCTGGGCAAGCTCAACCTCGGCTACGCCAAGGGCACGATCCAGGTCACCGCGGACTTCAGCATCAACGCCCACGCCCTGACGTTCGAGGCGAGCGGCTTCGGGGTCAGCATTCCGCTGGCCGACCCCGGCAAGGCAACCCCCGTGCTCAAGGGCCTGGGCATCAGCGCGAAGGCGGACCCGATCGCGCTGGGCGGCGCGCTGCGCACGAACCCGACTCCGGACTGGCCGGTGCGGTACGACGGCGACGGCATGCTGACGGCGCCGGTCATCAGCGTCGGGATCGCCGGCTCCTACGCGCGCAAGGCGGACGGCACGCTCTCGCTCTTCCTCTTCGGCCAACTCGGCACCGGCACCAACCCGGAGGCCGGCTTCGGCCCGCCGCCCTTCCGGGTCAAGGACGTCTCCCTGGGCTTCGGCTACCACAGCGAGGTCCGCGTCCCGGCGCTGACCGAGGTGGACACCTTCCCCCTGCTCAACCTGACCGGCGGCGCCGACTCGACCCCGATGAAGGTGCTGGACACGCTGACAGGCGGGCTCAAACCCTGGGTCGCGCCCAAGGACGGCGAGATCTGGGTCGCGGCGGGCCTGCACTGGACGATGTTCGAGCTGGCCGACTTCCGTTCCATGGCACTGGTCGAGTTCGGCGAGTCCCTGGTGATCGCGCTGCTGGGGCTCGGGGAGTTCGACTTCCCCAAGCTGACGGCGGCCGAGCAGAAGGCGGGCAAGGATCCGAAGGTGGCACGGATCCAGATCGCGGCCGAGGCGCTGTACCGGCAGAGCGAGGGCCTGCTCTCCCTGACGGCCCAACTGACCGACAAGTCCTACATCCTGGACAAGAACTGCAAGCCCACCGGCGGCCTCGCGCTCTGCGTCTGGGTGCCCCCGAGCCCGCACGCCGGGGACTTCGTGGTCTCCGTCGGCGGCTACCACCCGGCGTTCGTCAAGCCCGGCCACTACCCCGCCGTACCCCGGCTGGGGATCAAGTGGTCGATCAGCAACACCCTCACCCTGACCGCTCAGGCGTACGCGGCCATCACCCCGCACGCGGCGATGCTGGGCGGCGCGCTGGCGCTGGTCTTCGACACCGGTCCGCTGCGGGCCTGGTTCACCGCGCACCTGGACGCGCTGATCCAGTGGTCGCCGTTCTTCTTCGACGTCGCCATGGGCGTCAGCATCGGGGTGCGGTTCTCCCTCCACGTCTGGTTCGTCCACATCACGATCAGCCTGGAACTCGGCGTGGACGTGGAGCTGTGGGGCCCGCCCATCGGCGGCAACGCCACCGTCCACCTGTGGTTCATCAGCTTCCACATCGGCTTCGGCAAGAGCCGCCCGGACCACCTGCCGCCCGTCCCCTGGACCGACTTCCAGTCCCAGCTGCCGCCCAAACAGCAGGCCGTGCAGGCCAATCCGGTCGCCGGGCTGTCCTGGAAGCCCACCGCTCCCTCGTCCCTCGCCCGGGTGGGCGACGACGGAACGGACACCGGCCCCTGGTACGCCTCCACCCACGGGTTCAGCTTCGTCACCTCCTCGGCCGTGCCGGCCAGCAAGGTGCTCTTCGGCGGCGCCGCCGTGACCCCGGACGAGGACCCGCTGCACATCCGCCCGATGCAGCAGGGCGACCTGACGTCCACCCACAGCGTCACGATCACCAAGGACGGCCAGGAGGTCGACCACTCCACCTGGAGCGTCGAGCCGGTGCGCTCCAACGTGCCGCAGTCGCTGTGGGGCCCGGGCGAGAGCTCGCTGAACGGCACCGGGCTGCTGCCCGGCCGGCTGACCGGCCTGACGGTCACCGTCCCGGCACCGGCCTTCAACGGACAGCTGACGGTCGCACCCGGCGTCCTCGACCTCGACCCGCTGCTGCCCCAGGGCGCCCTGCCCCTGGACGCGGGAGCGGCCGCGGTCGGCCCCGTGGCGCAGACGAGCGCGCAGACCGTGGCGGCCATCACCTCCGCCGACACCGGCATCGCCGCCCCCTCGACCGCCACGAAGCGCGAGGCCCTGCGCGCCCAGCTCGGCGGGCTCGGGTACCTGCTCGACCCCGCCTGCCCGCTGAGCGGCTACGCCGACCTCGCCCGCGGCGACCTGGCCGCCGAGCCGCTTCTCGTCCCGACCGGAAAGTGACCACCTGATGCTCAGTCAAGATTCCGGAACCGCCAGCGGCCTGGAGTTCCACGACAGCCTCGTCCCGGCCCTGGAGGCGGGGACCTACCAGATCACCACCGGGCACGCCATCGACGGCCTGGACACCGGCGACTACTTCGCCACGCCAGTGGTGCGCACCCTTGAGGTACAGGCCGCGCGGTTCGCGCTGCCCGACGGCGCGGTGCACGGGGTGTACCCCACCGACGGCGCCACCGGCACCTTCGACCAGCTGCTGCCGCACATCACCCTGGACACTCCGCCACTGCCCTGGGAACGCACCCTCACGGGGGCGCCGCCCACCCCCGGACAGCCGGCCGTACCGTGGCTGGCGGTGCTCCTCTTCGCCGAGGGCGAGCTGCCGGGCGACCCGTCCGCCACCGGCCGCACCGAGACGACGACCGTCGCCGACCTGCTGGCCACCCCCGCCACCGAGGCCATCGCCCCCGCGCTGACCGACGTCGAACAGCCGGACCAGGCCACCGAGTGCCGAACGATCGACGTCCCCCCGAAGCTGTTCGCCGCGATCGCCCCGCGCACCGGGGAGCTGGGCCGGCTCGTCCACCTGCGGCGCGGCGAGGACGAGCCCAGCGGGGCGCGCTCACGCAGCGACCGCACCCGGGCCCGCTCGCTGCGCGGCGTCCACCGCGCCACCCCGCCCCGCTGGTGGCACACCCTGCGCGACGACCCGTCCTACGAGGGCCTGCACGCGGTGGTCGTGGGCAACCGCTTCCCCACCACCACCGGCGGCCAGTACACGGCCCACCTGGTCTCCCTGGAGGGCTTCGCCGCGTACCTCGACGGCAGCACGGTGGCGAGCGCGCCGCTGCGCCTGGTCTCGCTGCGGTCCTGGTCGTTCCGCTCCCTGCCGGACTCCGGGGCGCACTTCGGCACCCTCGTCGAGAACCTGGCCGCACCCGGCAGCCAGGACGCCGCCGCGCTGGGGCTGCGGCTGCCGCCGAACGGCGCCACCGGCGAGGCCGGCGACCGGCTCACCCAGGGCTACACGCCACTGGCCCACCAGCTCGACTCGGGCGAGCAGAGCTACGCCTGGTACCGGGGCCCGCTCACCCCGCTGCCCACCCAGCCGCTCCCGCAGACCGTGGAGCACAGCGCGAACGCGGACGCCCGGCTGGTGTACCTGGAGGAGCACGGCCTCTTCGACGTCAGCTACGCCGCCGCGTGGACCCTGGGCCGCTCCCTCGCGCTCGCGGACCCGCAGTTCCCGCCCGCGCTGATGGCCTGGCGCACGGTGGCCCGGGCCGGCGCGGGCCGGATGCTCGCCGCGCGCGCCCGGGCCGGCAGCGGCAGCCTCGCCGGCACCCGGGCCGCGACCGACCCCCTGGGCGCACCCGCGGCGATCGGCGCCCGCCCGGCCCGGCAGGCGTTCGAGGCGAGCGCCCTGGGCGGCCTCGCCCACACCCTCACCACCGCGCTGGCGAGCCCGCTGGACCAGGCCGCCGCCGGCCGGCGGCTGGCCCAGGCGCGACCGGCGGCGCCCCTCCAGGCCGCCGCGCCGTGGCTGCGCGGCCAGCTGGCCCGGCCCGAGGCACGCGAGGCACTGCGGGCGGCGACCGCCGACGCCGCGAACCCGGTGCTGGACTGGCTGGACCGCCTCGCCCTGCTCCACCCGGTGCCCCTGGAACAGCTCGTGCCCCGCCAGGAGCTGCTGCCCAACGAGAGCCTGCGCTTCTGCTACGTCGACCGGGCCTGGCAGACGGCGCTCGTCGACGGGGCGCTGAGCATCGGCATCGCCGGCAGCCTGGACAGCGACCTCAGCACGCTGCTGCACGACGCCCTCACCGACCTGCCCGCCCGCATCTCGGGCTTCCTCGTCCGCTCCTGCCTGGTGCCCGGCTGGCCCGCCCTGCGCATGCACCTGTACGCCGGCGAGGACGAACTGACGGTGCTGCGCGCCGACACGCTGGGCGAGGACGTGCTGCTGGTGCTGGCCGACGGCATCGTGGACCGGCTCGTGGTGGCGGAACCGCCCCAGGGCCTGCACTTCGGCATCCAGGACGGCGACGTCCTGCACCTGCGCAACCTCAAGGGCGACGACATCGGCACCACGCTGCCGGGCGTCGAGCTGCCGCAGGTCAGCGGCTACCTGAACCCGGACACCCGGGTCCTGGACGTCACCCGGATCGGCGACGCCATCACCGCCGCCCTCGGCGACCACGCCCAGGAGAACGGCCTCAGCTCGGCCGGCTGGGCGATCCAGATGGTCAAGGCAGCCCAGCAGATGACCTTCCAGCGATGACCCTCCAGCGATCCTGACGAAAGCGAGCACCATGCCGAACGACGACAAGGGACCGCTGATCGTCCCGGTCCAGGTCGACGCCCTGGCGGTCAACGACGAGGTCCGCTCCAGCGTGCCGTTCATCCGCTGGCAGGCCAACTTCAACCTGCTGGCGCAGAACCTCCCGCCCGAGGGCGGGCCCTTCGACAACAACCAGGCCGCGCACTGGGACAACGACACCACCGCGGGCGGCGTCTACCTCCAGTGGCAGCTGCCCCAGGCCCTGCGCAACGGCGCGCACGACCCGGACACCGGCGACACCACCTTCCCGCTGGTACCCAACCGATGGCTCGTCGTCCGCTACAGCGGTCCGGCCGCCGACCGCACCGCCCACTCCTGGGTGATCGAGAGCGACTGGCTGCCCGCCGACGGCGACACCGCCACCGGCACCACCCCCTACCTGCGCCCCGGCACCGCCAGGAGCGTCCACATCGGACGGCGCACCGCCGCCGCCGACTGGCCGGGCGAGAGCGGCACCCAGGACCCGTACGTCACCGCCGCCGGACCGGGCCTGCTCACCTTCTCCGCCTTCCAGCCCTTCAACGAGAACGTGCTCTCCCTGCACGACGACCTCACGGGCGTCGCGGACCAGGACACCCTCAGCTACCTCGTCACCGGCTGGTACTCCGCACCCGGCGCCGACCCGCTGCACGAGGCGACCAGCCTGGCCGACCTCGGCTGGGCCCTGGCCGCCGACCCCGCCACCGACACCCCGCCCACCGACCGCACCCTCTACACCGGTCAGGTGCTGGGCCTGAGTTGGGACCGGAAGGGCAGCGTGCCCGCCTCGGACCGCCCCCAGGGCGTGGACGTGGACGTCGCCGTGGGCAACAGCTCCGTCGACGCGCTCACCGCCCTGCTGGTGGCCAAGGGCACCGACGCCGACGACGCCGCCCGGCTGGAGGCGCTGGCACACGGCCTGCTCGACGGCCTGGACGACGCGGGCACCGAATCCGTCGACCAGTCCATCCACCGCGCCTGGTTCGGCTCCACCCACGGCGGCTACACCTGGGACCTGGTGGACGGCACCGCCGGCGCCGAACTCTGCGCCCAGCTCAACACCGACCAGGCCGCCCACGACGCCCAGGTGCGCCAACTGGCCGACACCCAGTGGAAGTTGTACGGCGCCTGGTGGCTCAACCGCCTCGACGACGTCCCCGACGCCTACACCGACACGCTGCCCGCCACCCTGAAGCCCAGCGAGCAGGACAGCCTCGCCGCCCGGGTCACGGCACTGGCCGCCGACATCGCCGCCCGCCGCGACCCCCGCTCCGGGCACCAGCAGCCGATCCCCTGGGGCGCCACCGACGAGGACCTCGCCACCGCCGCCCAGGCCTACCTGACCGCACACGGCGCGGACCCCGCGACCTGCACGCTCAAGCGCTCCCCGCTGGGCGAGTTCCACCACGCGCAGGACCCGGTGGTGCTGCTGAACGGGATCAAGACACCGACCCCGGCCGACCTCACCGCCGCACTGCCCTGCCGCACCCCGGACCAACTGCTCACCCGCATCGACCTGGGCAGCGGCCCCGCCCCCGCCCCGGCCACCGTGCCCGGGCCGGCCCTGACCCACCTGCCCGAGGCCACCACCCTCGCCACCCTGCTCGGCGAGTTCTGGCTGCTCGACCAGGCCCAGGCCGCCGGCACCCTCGCCGACGCCGTGGCCCACCCCGACCAGCGGGTCACCGGCACCCTCCCCGCCCTCGGCACCAGCAGCTGGCGCCAGCCCTGGAAGCCGCTCTACCTGCTCTACGAGCTGTCCTACTACCCCATCCCGCACGACACCTCCGACGGCGACTGCTGGCAGTTCGACGGCACCCGCTACCACTGGACGACGACCGGCCCGGCCGACCCGCCCGTCTACCAGTCCTACACGGGGCGGATCTACCTCACCCCGCACGCCACCTTCAACCTCGCCGCCCAGATCAAGCAGTACCGCGCCACCCACCCCGACGCGCCCCAGGACGAGCTCCAGCAACTCGCCGACCAGGTGGCCGGCTGGGACCTGCTCAGCCAGGCCCTCGACGGACTCACCCCGCGCATCACCCTGCGCGACCCGGCCCTCGCCGCCCACCCCGACGACGTCAAGGGCCTGGCCACCCTGATCGGCTCCCAGTACCAGAGCACCCCCGTCCCCGGCGCCCTGCCCTCCCGCAACGGCAAGTGGCCCGCCTCGGACTTCCCGCACCTGCGCGCCGGCCAGTTCTACTTCAACCGGATCGCCGTCGTCGACCAGTTCGGCCAGGTCACCGACCCCATCAACCCGCAGGGCAGCGGCAGCTCCACCGACAACGACAAGAAGCACCTGGTGCTGGCCGACAGCGTGCGCCCGGACGACGGCGCGACGATCCTGCCGGAGTTCCCCTACCGCTACGCCGAACTGCGCCCCCGCCTCCTGCAAGGAGCCCGGCTCCGCTTCGACGCCGTCAGCGCCACCGACGACAGCCAGGTGCTCGACCTGCACGCGGGCGTCAACCCCGTCTGCGGCTGGCTGCTGCCCAACCACCTGGACGCCGCCCTCGCCGCCTTCGACCCCGACGGCGGCGCGCTCGGCCAGTGCCGGACGGTCTACACCGACGGCGGCCAGCAGCAGGTCGTCTGGGACCCGGCACCGGGCTCCAGCTACCCCACCCTCGACAGCCTCGCCCCCGAACTCCCGCACCTGGCCTCCTTCCTGACCGGCCTGCGCGACGCCGGCCCGTCGGCCCTGGCCGCCACCCTGAAGGCCGTCGACGAGACCCTCTACACCGTCAACCCGCTCGGCGGCTGGGACGACGCCACCATGACCGTGCTCGCCGGGCGGCCCCTGGCCCTGCTGCGCACCCGGCTGGCCCTCGAACTCGACGGACCGCCGGTCATGGACCCCAGCTGGGAACAGTGGCAGTACGTCCTCGACCCGAGCAGCACCGCGCCCCGGCCGGTCTCCCTGGACTACCGGTGGGGCGTGCGGCTCGGCGCCCTGGAGAACCTCGCCGACGGCCTGATCGGCTACACCAGCGGCGACGACTACACCACCCTGCACACCGTCCACCTGCCGTCGGACGCCCCGTCCTACCTGGCCGGCATCGGCACCGGGTTCCCGCTCACCACCGCCGGCACCCCGCAGTACCTCACCCTGCTCGCCGACCCCCGGGGCGCCGTCCACGCGGTCAGCGACATCCTGCCGGTCTCCGTCTTCACCGTGCCCGCCGAGTTCGTCAGCACCGCGCTCTCCCGGATGGAGGTCTCCTTCCGCCTCAGCCCGGTCCTGACCACCCCGCAGGGCGTCACCGGCGCCGACGGCAGCCCCGCCACCGGCTGGGTCCTGCCCCGCCCCCCGGCCCGCCACGGCAACTGGAGCTGGGCCGAACCCACCACCACCGGCTGGCAGGACAACCCGCTGGCACCCGCCGGCACCCCCGGCCACATCCCGACCCCGACCGCCCCCCTCAGCGCCCGCACCGGCCGCCTGCGCCTGCGCGGCGCGGTCGCCGACGAGAAGTGACCACCGACCCACACACCACCGATCCACGCACCACCGACCCAGGAGCAGCAGTGTTCGTCCGCGCCGGAGCCAGCGCCTCCACCGCCCTGAACTACCTCGTCACCACCGCACCTTCGCCCCTGGAGATCACCCCGGCGGACACCACGTTCACCCCGGCCACGATCTCCGTCACCGCCGCCAACCCCGGCCCCGACCCGGTCCGCGTCGTCTCCGTCAAGTTCACCCTCCTCGCAGGCACCGGCGCCGGCGCCCTCACGGAACACCTGGACCAGATCCACGCCACGGTGACCCCCGGCACCGACTGGTCCTTCACCAACGGGGAGGACGGCACCTTCCTCGCCATGCCCACCGGGGACCAGGGCTACGTCGAAGTCACCGACAAGGCCGTGCTGTTCGAGCTCACCGACATCGCCGTCAACGGCGAGATCGGCGTCACCACCCTCGACATCCTGGAGAGGACCCAGGACGACGAGGGCGACACCTCCAAGGGAACGGCCGAGTTCCAACTCGGCAAGTGCTTCCCGGGCTTCCAGTTCAGCGACCTGACACCCGCGTTCCTCGACGACGGCCACACCACCGTGACCAACGGCAACACCGTCACCCTGACCTGGACCGCCTCCCACGGCGCCGCCTACACCATGCTCCACGAGAACAAGTCCTACGACGTCACCAACACCCGCACCTGGACCTCCCCGACACTCACCCGCGACGCCACCTTCCACCTGCGCGCCAGCCTCACCACCGACGGCCACACCGTCACCCACTACCTGCACACCAACGTCACCGTGGACAAGCCCGACCTGGAGCTCGGCACCCTGACGGTGAACGGGGACGCCCAGGTGTCCGGGCAGAGCAACGTCCAGGGCCTGCACTGCGCGCAGACGCTGGAGGTCGGCGGTGAGATCCACGTCGCAGGGACCGTGTACGGCGGCGACCGCACCAAGCCCGTGACCCTGTACGGCGCCCATGTCACCAGCGCCCTCACCGTCGACGGCAACCTCAGCGCCACCGGCACCGGCACGTTCGGCAAGGACCTCTCCACCACCGGCGGACTCACCGCCGGCGGCACCGCAACGGTCGCGGGCAACCTCACCGCGAACAGCGCCGTGACGGTCAAGGGCAGCCTCACGGCCGACGGAGGGGCGACCATCAACCACTCGCTGTCCGTCACAGCGGTGACGGACATGCTTGCCAACCACTACATGTACTTCTACCCGAAGGCAGCGTCATTCAGTAAGACCGCCCCTACGGACGGACTTCTCACGGTCATGCTGCTCATCGAGGACCATACGGGCAAGGACAACAACGTCGGCCTTCCCGCTCGTCTCTACCTGACGGTCGGCGGCTACGAATACTGGGTTGACGCGCCGATCCTGCGCCAGTCCGGCACCTCCGGCCAGCGCCACCCGATGAGCTTCCTCGTCCGCCAGGGGCAGACGATCTCCGGCACGTTGGCGGATGTCGACCACGACGTGGACATGAGCAAGGTGGCCACGACACTGTACTGGTTCCCGATCGGAAAGTCCCTGGAACTCACCTGAGCCGGCGCCGCGCCGTTGGGCCCGGTCAGGTGGCTGCTCTCCCAGTTCCTCTCCCCGCTGGTGAACACCCGCACCGATGCCTGGGGCGGCTCACCGGCCAACCGTGCCCTGCGCCCGGTGACCTGGTCCGACAAGGCGCTCGCCTCCGGCCGGGCTCCCGCTCCCGGCACCCGCCCGGCCGTGGCCCTGCTCGTCGAACAGCTCCAGCAGCGCAAGGCCCTGCGCCGCTACCGCGCCTGGCTGGACACCCGCCGGCCCGAAGCGGCGTAACCACGCCCCGGCACGGCGCACACCACCCCGTCCGCGCCTTGGCTTCGACCCCGGCGCGCCCGCGCCGGACCTTCACCGAGCAGACCGAAGGCCTGACGTTCCGTTACGGCCGTCGCAGTGCCACGGCACCCATGAAGGATCGCTCAGCCGCCGCGCTCCGGTCTCTGCCCAAGTGGTGACCGGGTTTCAAACCATATGTCGCCCTATGGAATGACTGTGGTTCGTGCCCGGGCGTGTCGCAACTGACCGCTGCGAACCTTGCCCATACCAGGCAGGACCTGCCGGCTACACCTTCCGGCAGGCCTGCCCAGGTCCGACCACCCCACCGAGAGCCGACACCCGTCGGTGCACCTGCGGAGGTACATCATGTCCCGTTCCACCACCGCGCTCGCTGCCCTGGCCGCCGCCGGCCTGATCGCCCTGACGGCGCCCACGGCTGCCGTCGCCGCGCCCCGCGTGGCCACCAACACCATGTGCCTGGACGTGGGCGGCTCCCGCAACAACGGCGACCGGGTCAAGATCTGGCAGTGTCAGAGCCCCGGCTTCGGCAACCAGAACTTCGTCATCGACAGCGGCCAGATCAAGGTCAAGGACACCATCTGACAGGCCGGCGCGGGGCACGGTGACGGCCGCGTCGTGTGCCCCGGAAATGCAGAGAACCCCCATCCGGTTTCCCGGATGGGGGTTCTCTGTGAATGATTGTTCGGCGGCGTCCTACTCTCCCACAGGGTCCCCCCTGCAGTACCATCG
>NZ_JBHXTQ010000064.1:0-51059 GCF_042677305.1 Kitasatospora sp. NPDC127121
AGGGGGGACCCTGTGGGAGAGTAGGACGCCGCCGAACAATCATTCACAGAGAACCCCCATCCGGGAAACCGGATGGGGGTTCTTTGCATTTCCGGCCCACGGGAGCACCTCACCAGGGCCCCACGAAAGTCCCCACGAAAGTCCCCACGAAAGTTCAAAAAAGTTCGGCCGGCCATGTCGAGAACCCGTGGCTGGCTCCGTCCCCGGGGTGGACGCGGCCACAATGGGTCGCACCAGCACCGAGGAGAACATCATGGCCAAGTACCTGCTGCTCAAGCACTACCGAGGCGCCCCGGCTCCGGTCAACAACGTGCCCATGGACCGATGGACGCCCGAGGAGATCTCGGCGCACGTGCGGTACATGCAGGACTTCGCGGACCGGCTGGAGAAGACCGGCGAGTTCGTCGACGGCCAGGCACTCGCTCCCGAGGGGACGTTCGTCCGGTACGACGGCGAAGGGCGCCCGCCGGTGACCGACGGCCCGTTCGCCGAGACCAAGGACCTGATCGCCGGCTGGATGGTGATCGACGTCGACAGCTACGAGCGCGCCGTCCAGCTGGCCGGGGAACTGTCGGCCGCTCCCGGGGCGGGCGGGCGGCCGATCCACGAGTGGCTGGAGCTGCGTCCGTTCCTGGCCGCGCCGCCCACCGTCACCGAGTGACCTCCCCGGTGGACGAAGTCCTGCTCCGGAGCCTCGCGCCGAGCGTGCTCGGTATCCTCGTCCGCCGCGGAGCCGACTTCGCGGCGGCCGAGGACGCCGTGCAGGACGCGATGGTCGAGGCGGTCCGCGTCTGGCCGGCCGACCCGCCGCGGGACCCCAAGGGCTGGCTGGTCACCGTGGCCTGGCGCCGGTTCCTCGACGGGGCCCGGGCGGACGCGGCCCGCCGCCGACGCGAGGACCGGGTCGAGGAGGAACCGGAGCCGGGGCCCGCGTCCGCGGTGGACGACACGCTCCAGCTCTACTTCCTGTGCGCGCACCCGTCGTTGACGCCGTCGTCGGCGGTCGCGCTCACGTTGCGGGCCGTGGGTGGGCTGACCACCCGCCAGATCGCCCAGGCCTACCTGGTGCCCGAGGCGACCATGGCGCAGCGGATCAGCCGGGCCAAGCGGACCGTCTCGGGGGTGCGGTTCGACCGGCCCGGCGACGTCGCCACCGTGCTGCGCGTGCTCTACCTGGTCTTCAACGAGGGCTACTCCGGGGACGTCGACCTCGCCGCCGAGGCCATCCGGCTGACCCGGCAGCTCGCGGAGGCGATCGACCACCCCGAGGTGGCGGGGCTGCTCGCCCTGATGCTGCTCCACCATGCCCGGCGCGGGACCCGGACCGCGTCCGACGGGAGCCTGGTGCCGCTCGCCGAGCAGGACCGTGGCCGGTGGGACACCGGGTTGATCGCCGAGGGCGTCGGGATCCTGCAAGCGGCCCTCGGCCGCGACCGGTTGGGCGAGTTCCAGGCCCAGGCCGCCATCGCGGCGCTCCACGCCGACGCGCTCACCGCCGAGGAGACCGACTGGGTGCAGATCGTCGAGTGGTACGACGAGCTCGCCCGCCTGACCGAGAGCCCGGTCGTCCGGCTCAACCACGCGGTGGCCGTCGGTGAGGCCGACGGACCGCGCGCCGGGCTGGCGGCACTCGGGGAGCTGGACGGCTCGCTGCCCCGCCACACGGCGGTGGCGGCGTACCTCCACGAGCGCGACGGCGACCTGGAGACGGCGGCCCGGCTGTACGCCGAGGCGGCCCACCGGGCCCCCAACCTCGCCGAGCGCGACCACCTGACGCGCCAGGCCGCCCGGCTCAACGCCCGTCGGCGTCGCTGACGGACCAGGTGGGTGACGCCGCGTCACCACGGCCTGCCCGTTGAAGGAACGGGACCAAGAGACGGGACCGTCCGTACGGCGAGGGCTCAGAGGCGGCCGGCGGCCTTGAGGGTGAGGTAGGTGTCCGCGAGGGCGGGGGCGAGCTGGGCGGGGGAGGCGTCGAGGACGGTGACGCCGTGGCGGCTGAGGAGGTCGGCGGTGGCACGGCGGTCGGCGCGGGTCTGTTCGGCGGCGGCGGCGCCGTAGACGGCCTCCAGGGTGCCGCGCCCGGCGGCGAGGGCGTCCAGGTGGGGGTCGGCGACGGAGGCCAGGACCACCTCGTGGCGCTTGGTGAGGAGCGGCAGCAGCGGGCGCAGGCCGTCTTCGACCGGGGCCGTGTCGAGGCCGGTGAGCAGGACGATCAGCGAGCGGTGCGGTGCCATCTTGAGGGCGGTGGAGACCAGTGAGCGCATGTCGGTCTCGTGCAGGGCGGGTTGGAGGGAGGCCATCGCGTGGGTGAAGGCCGGCAGGATCTCGCTGGGCGAGCTGCCGGCGACCGCGGCGCGCTTGCGGGCGTCGTGGGCGAGCAGGTCGACGCGGTCGCCGGCGCGGGTGGCGAGGGCGGTGAGCAGCAGGGCGGCGTCGAGGGCGGCGTCGAGGCGGGGTGCGTCGCCGACCCGGCCGGCGGAGGTGCGGCCGGTGTCGAGGACGACGAGGATGTGCCGGTCGCGTTCGGGGCGCCAGGTGCGGACGGCGACGGTGTTGCGGCGGGCGCTGGCCCGCCAGTCGATGGAGCGGACGTCGTCGCCGGGCAGGTACTCGCGCAGGGAGTCGAACTCGGTGCCCTGGCCGCGGGTCAGGACGGAGGTGCGGCCGTCGAGTTCGCGCAGCCGTGCGAGCCGGGAGGGCAGGTGCTTGCGGCTGTTGAACGGGGGCAGGGCGCGGACCGTCCAGGGCAGGTGGTGCGAGCCCTGGCGGCCGGCCAGGCCGAGTGGCCCGAGCGAACGGACCGTCACCCGCCGGGCGTGGTGGTCGCCGCGGCGGGTCGGGGTGAGTGCGGTGACGGCCCGGCGCCGCTCGCCGGCGGGGACGTGCAGGGTGTGCCGGGAGGCGGCCTCGGCGGTGCCCGGCCGCCAGGCGGACGGGGCCCAGGCGTCGCGGATCCGGGCTCGGAGGGGCCGCCCGGAGGGGTTGGTGACGGTCAGTTCGACGGAGGCGGGTTCGCCGAGCCGGACGGTGGTGTCGCCGCCCCGGCCGAGTTCCAGGCTGCGGACGGGGGCGGCGAGCACCAGGTCGATCACGGCGGCGAGCAGCACGGTGCCGGTGACGAGGCCGATCCCGGCCCAGGACGGCAGCAACAGGCCCACGACGAGCGTGCCGAGCGCGGCGAGCAGGGCGGTTCGCCCGGTGAGGGCCATGCGGTGCGCTCCTTCGGGAACGGGTGGTTCAGCGGGGGGCGGGCGTCTGGGTGAGGACGGCCTGGATGACGGAGTCGGCGGTGACGCCCTCCATCTCGGCCTCGGCGCGCAGCGCGACGCGGTGCCGCAGGGTGGGCAGGGCCAGGGCCTTGACGTCGTCGGGGGTGACGTAGTCGCGGCCGGCGAGCCAGGCCCAGGCGCGGGAGGCGGCCAGCAGGGCGGTGGCACCGCGCGGCGAGACGCCGATGGACAGCGACGGGGACTGCCGGGTGGCCCGGCAGAGGTCGACGATGTACGCGAGGATCTCGGGGGAGACGGTCAGCTTGGCGATCTGCTCGCGGGCGGCGGCGAGGTGCGCGGGCCCGGCGACCGGGCGGACGCCGGCGGCGGCGAGGTTGCGGGGGTCGAAGCCGGCGGCGTGCCGGGACAGGACCTGGAACTCCTGGTCCCGGTCGGGCAGCGGCAGGACCAGCTTGAGCAGGAAGCGGTCCAGCTGGGCCTCGGGCAGCGGGTAGGTGCCCTCGTACTCGACCGGGTTCTGGGTCGCGGCGACCAGGAACGGGACGGGCAGTGCGCGCGGCACGCCGTCGACGGTGACCTGGTGCTCCTCCATGGCCTCCAGCAGGGCGGCCTGGGTCTTCGGCGGGGTGCGGTTGATCTCGTCGGCGAGCAGCAGGTTGGTGAAGACCGGGCCGGGCTGGAAGGAGAACTCGGCGGTCCGGGCGTCGTAGACGAGGGAGCCGGTGACGTCACCGGGCATCAGGTCGGGGGTGAACTGGATGCGCTTGGTGTCCAGGTTGAGCGCGGTGGACAGGGTGCGGACCAGCAGGGTCTTGGCGACGCCGGGGACGCCCTCCAGCAGGACGTGGCCGCCGCAGAGCAGGGCGACGACGAGGCCGGTGACGGCGGCGTCCTGGCCGACCACGGCCTTGCCGATCTCGGCGCGCAGGGCGGTGAGTGCGGCGCGCGGGTCGACGGCGGTGTCGGGGGTGCCCGGGGTGGCAGCCGCCGCGCCGGGGGTGCTGGACGGGGTGGCGGTGGCCTGTTCGGTCACGGGTTCCGTACCTGCCTTTCGAGGGCGTCGAGGTCGTCGGCGAGCCGCAGCAGTGCGGCGTCGTCGGTCGGGGGCGGGCCGAAGAGGAGGGCCCGGACGTCGCCGGCGGGCTGCTCGGGGAGGCGGTCGGCCACGGCCGCGCACAGGGTGTCGGGGTCGGGCGCGCCGGCGTGGAGCGGGACGCCCAGGGCGGGGGCGAGGCGGTGCGCGGCGGCCCGGCGCAGGGCCTCGGCGGCGCGGCCGCGGGCCTTGGCGCGGCGGTAGAGCCGGGCGCGGCCCTCGGTGGTCTCGGCGGCGCGGACCACCACGGGCAGGTTCTCGCTGATCACCGGGCCGAGTCGGCGGCCGCGCCACAGGGCGGTCAGGACGGCCGCGGCGGCGAGCTGGTAGCCGGCCCAGCGCCAGCCGTCCGGGATGTAGTCGCCGAAGGTCTTGTCCCGGGTGCCCTGGGCGGGCGGGACGCTGTAGTCGGGCAGGTGCCAGGTGAGGCGGGGCTGGGAGCCGAGCAGGCCGAGGGCGAGGGCGGCGTTGCCGTCCTTGGCGAGCTGCTCGTTGTGCAGGAAGGCGCCGGTGCCGAGCACGATGACGTCGCCGCCGGCGGTCGGGGCGCTGACCAGCGGGTAGCCGTGGCCGCGCGGGTAGCAGCCGGCGCCGCGGCTGCCGCTGGTGTAGAGCATCCCGCCGATCTCGGCGCTGCCGGCCCGCACGGCCTCGGTGAGCGGGCACTGTGCGGCGGTGCTGCGGACGGAGGCGTAGGAGGGCCCGCCGTCCTCGTCGGAGGGGCGGATGCCGGGGGCCAGGGCGCTGAGTGCGGCCGGACCGGGGGCGATGAGGACGAGCCGGCTGTGCCGGGCTGCGGCGACGGCGCGCAGTTCGGCGGGGCCGAGCAGGTCGGGTTCGGGCAGGACGAGGGTGTCGGCGCCGCCCGGGTGGCTGATGAGGTCGGTGGTGAGGTCGGCCTTGAGGCCCTGGTGTTCGAGCAGCGCGAGGACGGCGTGGGTGCCGTCCTGGTCGTAGGAGCGCGGGTCGAGCGGCGGGTAGCGGCGGTCCTGGCCGAGGGCGGCCACGGCGGTGGCGCCGATCAGCAGGATGGCGAGGACGAGCAGGTACCAGCGGGCCCGGCGCCAGAGGCCGCGGCCGGTGAGGGCGAGGCTGGTCGTGGCCGTCCCGTCGGGGGCAGGGACGGCGGGCGGCTGCGGCGCGGGCGGCGCGGGGGTGGTGCTGGTCATGCCGCTCCTCCCAGGGCCGGGCGGGCGCGTTCCAGGGTCCGGTCGAGCTCGCGCAGCAGCTGGTACGCGGCCTGGTCTGCGGTGCGCTCGCCGTAGGCGATGTCGTCGAAGGTGCGGGCGGCGGCGGCCAGGGCGGCGGCGTGGTCGGGCAGGGCCCGGCCGGCCTCGGTGGCGGCCTCGTCGGCGGTGCGGCCGGGGCGGACGTCGAGCAGGGTGCGTTCCTCCAGGGCCCGGACCAGGGCTCGCATCTGCGCGCGGACGGCCTCGTTCCAGTGCCCGGCGGCGGCGTGCCGTTCGGCGTCGGCCCGGTACTGGCCGGCGCCGCGCGGTCCTTCGACGCCGTAGACGTCGAGGACGGTGCGGGCCGCGCGCCGTGGAGCGCCGAGGCGCCACCAGAGGGCGGCGCCGATCAGCAGGGCGACGATCAGGAAGAGCACCAGGCCGGTGGTGCCGCTGGTGCCGTTGCCGGAGATGCTGTCGAGCGCGTCGGTGATGTGGTCGTTGAGCCAGGTCATGACCCGTTCCAGGACGCTCGGGTCGTGCTTGTGGTACTCGGCGTTGAGCAGCTCGTCGCGGGCGGCGTCGCGGGCCGGGTCACGCGGGACGGTGACCGGGGCGCCGTCCGCGACGAGGAGCCTGTCCCCCCAGGTAGGCATCCGGGTCAGCGCCTCGCGGGGGGTCGGCCGGCCTGGTCGCCCCAGCCGGTGGCGCCGGGCTCGGCGAGGCCGGCGGCGCGGGCGAGTTCGATGTCCAGGGCCTCGCGGCGGATCCGCTGGTCGATGTAGATGAGGACGCCGAGGGCGGCCCGGAAGGGGATGGTGAGGGTCGCGGCGATGATGCCGGCGATCGCGGTGGTGATCAGCATCGCGGTGGGCTCGTGGGCCGCGGTGAGGTCGACCTGGCGGTCGAAGTCGCTGAAGCCGAGGACGAGTCCGGCGAAGCGGAACGGGATCGCGATGACCATGGCGACGATGAAGGTCAGCACCTCGCCGAGCAGCGAGATGCCGAAGATGCGCCACCAGGAGCCGAGGGTCAGGCGCCGGGAGCGGGACAGTGCGGTCCGCACGCCCTGCTTCTCCAGCATCAGGGCGGGGGCGGCCAGGCTGAACCGGATCCACAGCCAGAACCCGACCGGGATGGTCAGGATGCCGACGAGGAAGAGGAGGGCCTCCGTCCCGGGGTCGCCCGCCGAGCCGGTGGCGTAGAAGTACCAGGGGCTGAAGCCGAGCAGCACCACGCCGCCGGACATCAGGCCGGTGAGCAGGGTCAGCCCGAGCAGCTGCGGCAGCCGGCGGCGGGCGTCGCGCCAGGCGTCCCCGGCGGTCGCGGACTGCCCGAGGACGGCGCGGCTGACGACCATGGTGAGCAGCGCGGTGGCGACCACGCCGAGCAGCACCGTCAGCGGCATCGAGGCGAGCATGGTCGTCACCTGGGTGGCGGGGCCGGTCTTGCCCTTGACCAGCAGCTGGGCGGCGACGTTGCCGGCCTGCTCGACGACGGCGATGCCGAGGGAGAGGGCGAGGGTCGTCCGCCAGTGCTTGCGGATGGTGGCGACGGAGCCGTCGAGGAGTTCGCCGAGTCCGAGCGGGCGCAGCGGGATGACGCCGGGCTTGGGGCTCTGCGGAGCGCCCCAGCCGTAGGGGTGGTGGCCGCCCGGTGCGGGCCGGCTCCAGTCGGGCCGGGCCTGCTGGCCGTTCCAGCCGGGGGCCGGGGCGCCCTGCGGTGGTGCCGACGGCCCGGGCACGGCGGCGGGCGCGTCGGCCGGGGGCCGGGCGTCGTCGCGGGGCGGCTCGGGCGAGCCGGGCGAGGCCCAGCCCGGAGTGTCGGTCATCACTGCTCCTCGGAGGGGCGTCACGGGCGCGGTTCCGGGCGGATCTTTCGCCCGCGCGCAGCGCCCATCGTGCCATGGGGCCTGGGGAGGCCCCATGGGTATCCGGCCGCTGATCGGAAACGGGGGCCTTCCGGTGGTCGGGCGGTGGGCCGTGGACCGTTCGAAGGTGTTCCGGCCGGGCACATTCGCCCGGTATGGCCGGAATTAACCGGTGGGGGGAGTTGGCCGTTGTGGAGCATTGGCACTGCTGTGCGGCAGGTCACAATGCGGTAATGAGAGGATGGACGCATGAAGGGACGCGTCCTCGTCGTTGATGACGACTCCGCACTGGCCGAGATGCTCGGTATCGTGCTGCGTGGTGAGGGTTTTGAGCCGTTTTTCGTCGCGGATGGAGACAGGGCGCTAGCCGCGTTCCGGGAGACCAAGCCGGACCTGGTCCTGCTCGACCTGATGCTGCCCGGTCGGGACGGTATCGACGTCTGCCGGCAGATCCGGGCGGAGTCCGGCATTCCGATCGTCATGCTGACCGCGAAGACCGACACGGTCGACGTCGTGGTGGGCCTGGAGTCGGGTGCCGACGACTACGTCACCAAGCCGTTCAAGCCCAAGGAGCTGGTGGCCCGGGTGCGTGCCCGGCTGCGCCGTGCCGAGGAGCCGACGCCCGAGCAGCTGACCATCGGCGACCTGGTGATCGACGTGGCCGGCCACTCGGTGAAGCGGGACGGCCGGGGCATCCCGCTGACCCCGCTGGAGTTCGACCTGCTGGTCGCGCTGGCCCGCAAGCCCTGGCAGGTGTTCACCCGCGAGGTGCTGCTGGAGCAGGTCTGGGGCTACCGGCACGCGGCGGACACCCGCCTGGTCAACGTCCACGTGCAGCGCCTGCGGTCCAAGATCGAGAAGGACCCGGAGCGCCCCGAGATCGTGGTGACCGTCCGTGGCGTCGGCTACAAGGCCGGACCCAGCTGACGTGACGCACCTGGCTGACGAAGCCCCGTCGGGTTCCGCGACCGACGGGGCCGACGCGGTTCGCGGGTCCGTGCTGAGTTCGACCACCCGCCGCCGGCGCCGGGCGGCCGCGTTCGCGCTGCTGACCCGTCAGCTGCGTCGGCCCGCGCGCCGGGTGACGGCGTTGTACCGCCGGTCGATCCAGCTGCGCGTGGTGGCGGTCTCGCTGCTCGCGTCCATCGCGGTCGTCCTGGTGCTCGGCGTGGTCGTGATGGCGCAGGTGCGCACCGGCCTGCTCGGCACCAAGATGGCGGCCGCCCGCGAGCAGGCCAGGATCGGGTTCCAGGCGGAACTGAAGAAGATCGACGAGGCGAAGGACCAGCGGCTGCGGGTCGGCGCCACGCCCGACCCCACCATCGAGGAGACCGGCACCTGGCTGCTGCGCCAGGTCAACGACCTGGCCGCGAGCGGGCAGACCGTCTACTCGGTGATCGCGATGGCCGCCGGCACCGACGCCATCGTCCCGGAGAACGGCTTCGCGCCGCGCTTCTCGGGCGACATCCTGCCCAGCAGCGTCCCCGACACCCTGCGGGACAGGGTCCACTCCGAGCCCGGCCAGATGTTCGACCAGCCGGCCCGGATCCACCGGGCCGACGAGCGGACCGAGCCCGGGCTGGCCCTCGGCATGCAGTTCACCGGCCCGGCCGGCAACAGCTACCAGATGTTCTACGTGTTCTCCTTCGGCCAGGAGACCGACACCCTCGACCTGATCACCGGCACCCTGGCGACCGCCGGCGTGTTCGTGGTGATCCTGATGGGCGGCATCGCCTGGGTCGTGGTGCGCCAGGTGGTCACCCCGGTCCGGATGGCCGCCGGCATCTCCGAGCGGCTCGCCGACGGGCACCTGGAAGAACGGATGAAGGTCACCGGCACGGACGACATCGCCCGCCTCGGCGAGTCGTTCAACCGGATGGCCAATGCCCTCCAGGCGCAGATCCGCCAGCTGGAGGAGCTGTCCCGGGTGCAGCGGCGCTTCGTCTCGGACGTCTCGCACGAGCTGCGCACCCCGCTGACCACGGTCCGGATGGCCGCGGACCTCATCTACGACAGCCGCGAGGACCTGGACCCGATGGCGGCCCGCTCGGCGGAGCTGCTGCAGGGCCAGCTGGACCGCTTCGAGTCGTTGCTCGCCGACCTGCTGGAGATCAGCCGCTTCGACGCCGGCGCCGCGATCCTGGACGGCGAGCCGGTCGACCTGCGCGACATCGTCGCCCGGGTGGTGGAGGCCGCCGACCCGCTGGCCCAGGCCAAGGGCAGTGCGGTGGTGATCCGCGGCGACGGCGAGCCGGTCGTCGCCGAGGTGGACTCCCGCCGGATCGAGCGCATCCTGCGCAACCTGGTGGTCAACGCCCTGGAGCACGGCGAGGGCCGCGACGTGGTGGTCCGGCTGGGCTCGGCCGACGGCGCGGTCGCGGTCGGCGTGCGCGACTACGGCATCGGCCTCAAGCCGGGCGAGGCGTCCCGGGTGTTCCACCGCTTCTGGCGGGCCGACCCGTCCCGGGTGCGGACCACCGGCGGCACCGGCCTCGGCCTGTCCATCGCGGTCGAGGACGCGCACCTGCACGGCGGCTGGCTGCAGGCCTGGGGCGAGCCCGGCGGCGGCTCGCACTTCCGGCTCACCCTGCCGCGCACCCGGGGCGGCGAGATCAGCCGGGCACCGTTCCGGCTGGAGCCGGAGGACTCCCGCAACAACCGGGGCCTGGGCACCTACGGCGCGCCGTACCGGCGGGCGATCAGCCCGGCCGGCGCGACCGCGATGACTGCGGCCGAGGAGCAGGCGGAGACGCCGGAAGGGCCCGTCAACGGCTTCGGCAGCGGGCTCGGCGGGGTGCTGAACATCGGCCCCGACCTGGGCAAGCGCCGGTTGCCCGAAGGGCCGCGCGCGGACCCCTCGGACGTCCGGACGGCGGGGACCGGGTACGGTGCCACCGGCGCCCAGGTGATGGTGGACCCGACGCCCGGACGGCCGTCGGTGGCACAGCGGACGGCGGAGCCGGACGTGACGGGTGGGATGGGCGGGACGGACCTGGAGGGGTCGCAGCGTGCGAAGGACGAGCAGCAGGACTGAGCCGCGGTTCACGGCGGTGGCCGGCGTGGTGCTCGGCGCCCTGGTGGCGAGCGGCTGCGCGGCCATGCCGGACTCCGGCGGCATCTCCAGGGTGGAGCTGTCGCAGGGGGCGGCCGACAAGAACCTGCAGGCCAAGGTCTACCCGGTGGCGCCGGCCAAGGGCGCCAAGCCGCGCGCCCTGCTGACCGGGTTCCTGGACGCGGTGACCGCCGACGAGGGGTACGAGACCGCGCGCCAGTACCTCACCGAGAACGCCTCCGCACACTGGAACCCGGACGCCGGCATCCAGGTGCTCTCCGCCGCCACCCCGAACCTCCCGGCCGGCCAGGAGATCGCCGACACCGACACCAGCGTCTCCGCGACGGTGACCGGCTCGCTGATCGCCAGGATCGACGAGAAGCACTCGTACCTGGCCGAGGGGCAGCGGGACGTCTCGGCCGACTTCACCCTCGTCCGGGAGAAGGACGGCGAGTGGCGGATCGACAAGCTGCCGGCCGGCGTGATCATGAACGAGACCAACTTCAACAACAGCTACCGCCAGGTCGACCGGTACTTCTACACCACGCCGGACCCGTCCTCGACCGTCACCGGAAGTGCCGGCCAGCAGGTCCTGATCCCCGACCCGATCTACCTGCGGCGCCGGATAGACCCGCTGACCGCCGCCGCCAAGGCCCTGGTCGCCGGGCCCTCGACCTGGCTCGCGCCGGTCGCCCGGACGTCCTTCCCGAGCGGCGTCAGCGTCGACCGGGTGAGCGTCGACGACGGCCGGATCGCCCACGTGCAGCTCGGCGGGGCGGACGTCAGCGAACCGGTGTCCTGCCGTCGGATGGCGACCCAGCTCTTCTACACCCTCGCCGACCAGGGCAAGGGACAGGTCGAACGGCTTGAGCTGAAGGGCCAGCGGGGCAACTGCTTCGCCAGCCGCAACGACCTGCCGGCCACCGGCCCCGGCGCCCTGGCCGGGCCGCTGCCCGCGCAGCAGTACTACCAGCGCGCCGACAACGGCCTGCTGATGGTCACCGACGAGCAGCGCAACGGCGAGCCGGTGCGCGGCGTCCTCGGCAAGCCGCAGCCCGCCGGCAAGGCGCCGCTCGGCACCACGGCCGTCAGCCGGGACGGCTCCCGGGCCGCCGCCATCAGCGGGGACGGCCACCAGCTCTACTCGGTGCCGCTGGCGGACAGCGCGGTGGCGCTGCCCGACCCGGTGCTCACCTCGCCGGTGAAGACCGCCGACAAGGAGGACGGCCTCGCCTCGCCCAGCTGGGACGGCCGCGGCGACCTCTGGGTGGTGGACCGCAACCCGCAGGGCCCGCGGGTGGTGATGGTCCGCGGCAACCGGACGTACCCCGTCGCGGTCGAGGGGCTGGACGGGCAGACCGTACAGGCCCTGAAGATCTCCTCGGACGGCGCCCGGGCCGCCCTGGTGGTCAAGACCGCGGGCGTGCCCAGCCGCTCGCTGTACTTCGGCCTGGTGGTGCACGGCGGCACCCCGGAGGCGCCGACCGCGCGGATCACCGGCCTGCGCCGGGCGGCCCCCTCGCTCACCGACGTCGCCTCGGTCTCCTGGGCAGAGGCCGACCAGCTGCTGGTGCTCGGCAAGGAGGCCGACCGGATCAAGCAGCTGTACTACATCGGCACCGACGGCACACAGAGCGCCGACACCACGCTGCAGGCCGAGAACATGCTCACCGTCTCGGCCTCCGAGTCCCGGGGCAACGTCCTGGCCCAGGCGCCGGCGGTGCTCGCGGCGGCCGGAGGCGCGATCTACCGCCTGATCGGCAGTCAGTGGCGCGAGGTCCAGCTGGCCGACAAGGCCGGGTCCTTCTTCTACGCGGGCTAGGAACCCGCCGGTCACCCCCTGGCGCCCCTTTCCCTGACGCCCCGACCCCTGGTGCCCCGTCGGGCCGTTCGGCGCCTCAGCCGGGCCGGTGCGCGGTGGCGGCGACCGCGGCGCCCGCCCGGGCGGGCAGTCCGGCGTCCGCCAGTGCCCGGGCCGCCTCGGCGAGGCTGGCACCGGTGGTCACCAGGTCGTCCACCAGGACCGGTTGACAGCCCAGCAGGTCGCGCCGGGCACGCGGCAGCACGGTGAGCGCGCCGTGCAGGTTGCGGTGGCGCTCGGCCGCGCTCAGCCCGGCCTGGTCGGCGACCGGGCGGGCGTGCCGCAGCAGCGGCTCGGCCCGGGCGTCCAGGCCGGACCGGCGCAGCGAGCGGGCGGCGGCCCCGGCCAGCCGCAGCGTCGGGTCGTGGCCGCGGGCGCGGACGGCGGAACGGGCCGAGGGCATCGGGACCAGCAGCAGCGGCGCGGCCCCGGCACGCGGCCCCAGGGCGGAGCGGACGGCCCGGCCGAGCGCCTCGCCGAGCGGGCCCGCCAACCGCAGCGCGCCGCGCTCCTTGTGGGCGAGTAGCAACTGTCGGACGGGGTCGGCGTACGGGGCGGCGGCGTGCGCCCAGGGCAGCAGCGTGGGGCCGGGCCGGGTGGCGGCCAGCGCGTGCCGGCAGGCCGGGCAGAGCTGGGTGCGCTCGGCGCCGCAGCCGGCGCAGCGGGCCGGGACCAGGACGTCCAGCAGTCCGGCCAGTGCGTGGCCGAACGGCCCTTGGGCGGACGGTGGACGGGTGGGGGCGGAGGGTGGTGGCACGGCTGCTCCTGGCGACGGCAGGCACGGAGAGTGAGCAAAGGATGCGCCGTACGGGGGGTGTTGTCCAGGTATTTACCCGTGCTTCACTCGCAGGAGGGTAGACAGGGTCCAACAGCTTGACCGCCCGCCCGCAGTATCGGGTCATACCCGACTCCGCGCCTGGGGAGGCGAAAACCCCGTGTGAGGTGTTCGATAAAGCTCCAAGGGGTTTCAACCGTCCCTGGTGGGGAGGAAGTGAGGTGAGGGCCAGTCGTTTCCCGCCGCTGGCGGCGGGGGCGGGGGGCCGGCAGTGGATGGGCTGGTCCAGCTGGGTCTCAGTCCGGTCCGGTAGCACCCGGATCGGCGTCAGCACGAGGGATCGGAGTTCTGCGTGGACATCGTCGTCAAGGGCCGCAAGACCGAGGTGCCCAAGAGGTTCCGCGAGCACGTGGCCGAGAAGCTGGAGAAGGTCCAGAAGTTCGACGGCAAGGTGATCAGCCTCGACGTCGAGGTGTCCAAGGAGCACAACCCGCGGCAGGCCGACCGGTCCGAGCGGGTGGAGATCACTCTCCGTACCCGTGGGCCGGTGATCCGGGCCGAAGCCGCCGCCGCCGACCCGTACGCGGCGCTCGACCTGGCCTCGGCGAAGCTCGACGCCCAGCTGCGCAAGTCCGCGGACCGGCGCCGAGTGCACAAGGGCGGCAACGGCCGCACCCCCATCAGCGTCGCCGAGGCGACCGCGGCGCTGGCCGCGCTGCCGGACACGGCGGCGCCGGAGGGCGAGACCAACGGGGCCGTCCGCAAGACCATGATGGGATCCCTGGAAGTGGAGGGCGAAGGCCCGCTGGTGGTCCGGGAGAAGACCCACCCGGCCGCCCCCATGGCGCTGGACCAGGCGCTGTACGAGATGGAACTGGTCGGCCACGACTTCTACCTCTTCGTGGAGAAGGACAGCGGCCTGCCGAGCGTCGTCTACCGCCGTCACGGCTACCACTACGGCGTCATCCACCTGCAGACCGACGGGTCGGCCGGCGCGGGTAGTGGCGCGGGCGGGGCGATCGGCGAAAGCGACGACGAGGACTGACCGTCCGAAGACAATCCTGGAGGGGTGACCCCGGCGGCCGAGTCCGCCGGGGTCACCGGCGTTTCGGGGCAGGGCGGCTGGAGCGGGAGTCGAGGGCCGGCCCGGGAGGTCACCCGATGCGGAACGGCGGCGTCGGAGGGTGACCGCAACGGCCGCGCGGCGTGGAATGATTGGCGCACGACGACCCGCGAAGGGGGAGGAGCGGATGGGGGATCACTTCGGGCTGGGGCCCGCTACGGGGCCGGTCACCGGACTGTCACCGGGACCGGAGGAGGAACCCGCGTACGCGCCGCACCGGGGTGAGCCGATCCGCGTGCTGGTGGTGGACGACCACGCGTTGTTCCGCAGGGGGCTGGAGATCGTGCTCGCGGAGGAGCCGGACATCAAGGTCGTCGGCGAGGCCGGCGACGGCGCCGAGGCCGTGCTGAAGGCCGCCGACCTGCTGCCGGACATCATCCTGATGGACGTCCGGATGCCGCGCCGCAGCGGGATCGAGGCCTGCACCGCGATCAAGGACGTGGCACCCAGCACCAAGATCATCATGTTGACGATAAGCGACGAGGAGGCCGACCTCTACGAGGCGATCAAGGCGGGAGCCACCGGCTACCTGCTGAAGGAGATCTCCACCGACGAGGTCGCCACCGCGATCCGCGCGGTCGCCGACGGGCAGTCCCAGATCAGCCCGTCGATGGCGTCCAAGCTGCTCACCGAGTTCAAGTCGATGATCCAGCGCCGCTCCGACGACCGGGACCTGGTGCCCGCACCCCGGCTCACCGACCGGGAGTTGGAGGTGCTCAAGCTGGTGGCGACCGGGATGAACAACCGGGAGATCGCCAAGGAGCTGTTCATCAGCGAGAACACCGTGAAGAACCACGTGCGCAACATCCTGGAGAAGCTCCAACTCCACTCCAGGATGGAGGCCGTGGTGTACGCGATGCGCGAGAAGATCCTCGAAATAGGGTGACCGTGGCTGCGCCCCAAGCCCTAGCTCGCGAGGAGTTTCTCGAGGGCCGGGCGCAGCCGCTCGTCCGGCAGGGCCTCGACCCGGACGTCGTCGCAGCCCACCCAGGCGGCCGCCTCTCGCAGGGCCGCCGCCAGCGCCTCGACGTGCCGGGCACCGTGCCCCCGGTCGTCGGCCAGCGAGACCTGACGGGCCACCAGGGTGCGCCCCTCCCGGGCCGGGTCGACCCGGCCCACCAGCCGGCCGCCGGCCAGCAGCGGCATCGCGAAGTAACCGTGCACCCGCTTGTGCTTGGGCGTGTAGGCCTCCAGCCGGTGCGTCATGCCGAAGATCCGCTCGGTGCGTGCGCGGTCCCAGATCAGCGAGTCGAACGGCGAGAGCAGCGTGGTGCGGTGGCGCCCGCGCGGGGCGGTGGCCAGTGCGGCCGGATCGGCCCAGGCCGCCGCCGCGGCGCCGTCCGGGCCCCAGCCGGCCACCTCGACCGGGACGAGCCCGCAGTCCGCGAGGACCGGGTCCAGCTCCTCGGCGCGCAGCCGGTGGTAGTCCAGCAGGTCGGCCCGGGTGGCCACGCCGAGCGTGGCCCCGGCCTGGGCGACCAGGGTGCGCACGCACTCCCGGTCGGTGCGGTCCTGCCCGAACAGGGCCTCGGGGATGGCCTGTTCGGCCAGTGCGTAGACGCGCTTCCAGCTCCGGCGCTCGGTGCAGACCACGTCGCCGAAGGCCAGCGCCCGTTCCACCGCGATCTTGGTGTCCGACCAGTCCCACCACTCGGCGGTCTTCTTGGCGCCGCCCAGCTCCGTGGAGGTCAACGGGCCCTCGGCGCGCAGCTTGTCGAGCACGTGCCGGTACGTCTCGGGCGTCACCTGGTGGCCCCAGAGGTGGCCGCGCTCGCGGTAGCGGCGGCGCCGGAACGCGAACAGCGGCCACTCCTCGACCGGCAGGATGCAGGCCGCGTGCGACCAGTACTCGAAGCTTGTGCCCGCGCCCCAGTACGCCGCCTCGACGGCCGGGCGGCCGACCGCGCCGAGCCGGGCGTACGGCACCAGTTCGTGGGAGCGGGCCAGCACCGAGATGGTGTCCAGCTGGACGGCGCCCAGGTGTCGCAGCACCCCGCGCACCCCGGCCCGGCGGTCCGGCGCGCCGAGCAGGCCCTGGGCGCGAAGGGCGATCCGGCGGGCTTCGTCGGCGCTCAGGACGGTGACGGGCGGCGGGCCGGCGGGGGAGCCGGCGGCAGGCAGGGCGGTCATGTCGGCGAGGGTAGTCCGGGGCACCGACAGCCGGTCGGGGTGCGCCGGCGCGGACGTCAGGGGCGGAGGTCCGGGAGGTCCGAGGCGAGCAGCGAGGCGACCCAGGCGTCGTGGAAGGCGCCGCGTTGCTCGGCGTACGAGCGCAGGGTGCCCTCGAAGCGGTAGCCGACCTTCTCGGCCACCGCGCGGGAGCCCTCGTTGCCCACGTAGGCCTGCCACTCCAGGCGGCGCAGGCCGAGCTCGACCAGGCCGTGGCGGGCGACCGCGCGGGCGGCCTCGACCGTGTAGCCGCGGCCGCGGAACTCCTTCGTCGCCCACCAGCCGACCTCGGCGGAGCCCGGGTCGCCGTGGCGCAGCACGAGGCCCTGGGTGCCGACCAGGACGTCGGAGCCGCGCTCGAACACGCACCAGATCCGGTTCTCGCCGGTGCGCCAGCCGTGCGCGGCGAGGTCGCGGACGAAGTACTCGGCGTCCTCGCGCCGGTACGGGCTCGGGACGACCGTCCAGCGCTGGATCTCGGCGTCCTGGCAGGCGGCGAAGACGGCGTCGATGTCCGACTCCTGCGGGGCCCGCAGGACGAGGCGGTCGGTGGTGAGGGTGACGGTGCGGGGCTCTTCCATGGGCGGATTATTCCGTGGAAAGAGGAATTCGGGCATCCGAATATCGAGCCAACCCCTCGATCCGCTGACCGGTTTGTCCCGGTGGACGGTGCTATCGGATCAAGTGCTCGCGCGGGTGACACGGGAATACCGTGCTGACGCACCTCCCGGGGCATTGGACTCCTCGCATACGATGGCCCGTGCGGTGGGGTGAACCCGCCGTGCAGTCGTCCAGTGCCAATACAGGCAAGGAGCCCGCCCAAGTGTCCGTCTTCGACAAGATCCTGCGCGCCGGCGAAGGCAAGATCCTTCGCAAGCTGCAGCGGATTGCTGCCCAGGTCAACTCCATCGAAGAGGACTTCGTCAACCTCACCGACGCCGAGCTGCGCGCGCTGACCGACGAGTACAAGCAGCGGCTCGCGGACGGCGAGACCCTGGACGACATCCTCCCCGAGGCGTTCGCCACGGTGCGCGAGGCCGCCAAGCGGGTGCTCGGTCAGCGGCACTACGACGTTCAGCTCATGGGTGGCGCGGCCCTGCACCACGGGTACGTGGCCGAGATGCGCACCGGTGAGGGCAAGACCCTCGTCGGCACCCTGCCCGCGTACCTGAACGCGCTCACCGGCAAGGGCGTCCACCTGATCACCGTCAACGACTACCTCGCCGAGCGCGACTCGGAGTGGATGGGCCGGGTGCACCGCTTCCTCGGCCTCGAAGTCGGTGTGATCCTCGGCAACATGACGCCCGCCGAGCGCAAGCACCAGTACTCGATGGACATCACGTACGGCACGAACAACGAGTTCGGCTTCGACTACCTGCGCGACAACATGGCCTGGTCGAAGGACGAACTCGTCCAGCGCGGCCACAACTTCGCGGTCGTCGACGAGGTCGACTCGATCCTCATCGACGAGGCCCGCACCCCGCTGATCATCTCCGGCCCGGCCGACCAGGCGACCAAGTGGTACGCCGACTTCGCCAAGCTGGTGCTGCGCCTGAAGATCGACCGCGACTACGAGGTCGACGAGAAGAAGCGCACCGTCGGCATCCTGGAGGAGGGCGTCACCCGGGTCGAGGACTACCTCGGCATCGACAACCTCTACGAGTCGGTGAACACCCCGCTGGTCGGCTTCCTGAACAACGCCATCAAGGCGAAGGAGCTGTACCGGGCGGACAAGGACTACGTCGTCATGAACGGCGAGGTCATGATCGTCGACGAGCACACCGGCCGCATCCTGGCCGGCCGCCGCTACAACGAGGGCATGCACCAGGCGATCGAGGCGAAGGAGGGGGTGGAGGTCCAGAACGAGAACCAGACGCTGGCCACCATCACCCTGCAGAACTTCTTCCGCCTGTACGACAAGCTCGCCGGCATGACCGGTACCGGCACCACCGAGGCCGCCGAGTTCCACCAGATCTACAAGCTCGGCGTGGTGCCGATCCCGACGAACAAGAACCCGCTGCGCATCGACCAGCCCGACCTGATCTACAAGTCGGAGCCGGCCAAGTTCGCCGCCGTGGTCGAGGACATCGCCGAGAAGCACGAGAAGGGCCAGCCGGTGCTGGTCGGCACCGTGTCGGTGGAGAAGTCCGAGTACCTGTCGCAGGAGCTGCGCAAGCGCGGCATCCCGCACGAGGTGCTGAACGCCAAGCACCACGAGCGCGAGGCGCAGATCGTCGCGCAGGCGGGCCGCAAGGGCGCCGTGACCGTCGCCACCAACATGGCCGGCCGCGGTACCGACATCATGCTCGGCGGCAACTCCGACCACCTCGCGGCGGCCGAGCTGGCGCAGCGCGGGCTCACCCCGACCGAGACCCCGGAGGAGTACGAGGCCGCGTTCCCCGCCGCCCTGGAGAAGGCCAAGGCCTCGGTCAAGGCGGAGCAGGACGAGGTCAAGGAGGCCGGCGGCCTCTACGTGCTGGGCACCGAGCGGCACGAGTCCCGCCGGATCGACAACCAGCTGCGCGGCCGCTCCGGCCGTCAGGGCGACCCGGGCGAGTCCCGCTTCTACCTGTCGCTGGGCGACGACCTGATGCGCCTGTTCAAGGCCGGCATGGTCGAGCGCGTGCTGTCGATGGCCAACGTGCCCGAGGACGTGCCGATCGAGTCCAAGATGGTCACCCGGGCGATCGCCTCCGCGCAGACCCAGGTCGAGCAGCAGAACTTCGAGATCCGCAAGAACGTCCTCAAGTACGACGAGGTGCTGAACCGCCAGCGCGAGGTCATCTACGGCGAGCGCCGCCGCGTGCTGGAGGGCGAGGACCTGCAGGAGCAGGTCGGCCACTTCATGGACGACACCGTCGAGGCCTACGTCAAGGCGGCCACCGGCGAGGGCTTCGAGGACGACTGGGACCTGGAGAAGCTCTGGACCGCGCTCAAGCAGCTCTACCCGGTCACCCTGGACCTGGAGGAGCTGGAGGAGGAGGCCGGCGGCCCCGCCGCGATGACCTCCGAGTTCCTGGTCAAGGTCGTCCAGGAGGACATCCAGGCGCAGTACGGCGCCCGCGAGGACCAGCTCGGCGCCGAGATCATGCGTGAGCTGGAGCGCCGGGTCGTGCTGTCGGTGCTGGACCGCCGCTGGCGCGAGCACCTCTACGAGATGGACTACCTCCAGGAGGGCATCGGCCTGCGGGCCATGGCGCAGCGCGACCCGCTGATCGAGTACCAGCGCGAGGGCTTCGACATGTTCACCGCGATGATGGAGGGCATCAAGGAGGAGTCCGTCGGCTACCTGTTCAACCTGGAGGTCCAGGTCGAGCAGCAGGTCGAGGAGGTCCCGATCGCGGACGCCGAGGTGCTGCTCGACAAGCTGGAGAAGGACGCCGCCCGCCCGGAGATCAAGGCCAAGGGCCTGGAGGCCCCGAAGCCGCAGCGGCTGCACTACACGGCCCCCTCGGACGAGGTCGGCGGCGGTGTCATCGAGGGCGACTTCGAGGACCTCGGGCCGGAGGACGAGGGCGACGGGCTGACCCGCGCCGAGCGCCGCAAGGCCGCGAAGTCGGCCAAGGGCCGCCGCCGCAAGGGCTGAGCAGGCCGCAGGACGCCGCACAGGGCGCCGCTCCCGGACGGGGGCGGCGCCCTGCGCCGTCCCGGGCCGCCGCGCGGTCGTGGGGGCCGCTGTGGCCGCCCTGGCCGCTGAGACTGCCGTGGTCGCTGCGACTGCCGTGGTCATCGGGCCTCCACGGCGGTGCACTGCCACTGCCCGGCCTGGCCGCGCTGCTCCAGCCGGAAGGCCACCATGTGGTGCCGCCGGCCGAGGTCGACCCGGACGCAGGCCTCGACCGCGTCGGGCGAGGGCGACCGGTCGTGCACCGGGCCCAGCCGGGGCCGGTCGGCGGCGCCGCCGCGGCGCAGCGCGCCGGCCCGGACCAGGGAGGCGAGCTGCCCGTAGCCGTCCAGGCTGGTGTGCCGCATCAGCTGGCCGGAGGGCCGGGCGCCGGTGAGCACCTCGACCAGCTGGTGGGCGAAGCGGGAGGCCAGTGCCCGGGGGTCGTGGCCGCCCGGGCCGGTGCAGGCGGCGCGGGGGTGGCGCGGGCGGCGCCCGGCCGGGTCGTGGGCGGCGGTCGTGCGCGGCCGGCGGTGCGGGCGGGCGGTGAGCGGTGCGGTCACGGCGGGCTCCTGGGCAAGGTGGTACGGGTGCGGACGGGTCCTTGCTAGCGGTGCGCCGCGTCGGGCGGCAAGGGCTTTTGCCGCTGCTCCAGGAGTGACCGACAAGTTCACCTATCCGAGTGAATCGATCAGTGCGGTGCCGGGCCCGGCGCGCGGTCGTGCGGTGCCCGATTGACGTGCGTGGGCGGGCCGTACGGTCCGAAAGAGGACGGTTCGATGCGCCGGACCGGGTGGCCCGAACCGCCGCCCCCGTTGCGGTGCCCGGCCGTCGGCGCGCACCATCGGAGCCTGATCGGGAACCGCGCGGAGCGGGACGGGGCCGGGCGGCCACGACCGCACCCACGACGACGGGCGGTCGCGATGACGACACGGGTAGCGGCGGTTCCGGCTCCGGCAGCCGCGGGCACCGCCCCGCCGACCGGGGACGCACCCCGGCGCGGCCTGGTGCTGGGCGGCGGCGGGATGCTCGGCGCGGCCTGGACGGTCGGCGCGCTCTGCGCCGTCGAGGAGGCCACCGGCTGGCGGCCGGGCCGCGCGGACGTGCTGCTCGGCACCTCGGCGGGCTCGATCCTCGGCGCGATGCTGGCCGGCGGGGTCCGCACCGAGCAACTGCGCGACCACCAGCGCGGCCTGCCGATCACCGACGGCCCACTGGCCGGGGTGGACTTCGACTACGACACGGCCGCCGGTGGCGCGCTGCCGCCCCGCCCCGGGGCCGGCATCGGCTCGCCCGGCCTGCTGCGGGACGCCGTCCGGCACCCGCGCGAGTACCCGCTGCTGACCATGGTGTCGGCGATGGCGCCGCCCGGCCGCGGTTCGCTGGCCCCGGTCGGCGAGCTGGTGCGCGGCCTGCTCGGCCCGGGCGGCTGGCCGCCGCCGGGCGCCGACGGCGAGGCCGACGCCGGGGCCGGAGCGGCGGCGCTGCGGGTGGCGGCCGTGGACTACCGCAGCGGCCGCCGGGTGGTCTTCGGGGACCCGGACGCCCCGGTGGTCGCGGTCGCCGACGCGGTGATGGCCTCCTGCTCGATCCCCGGCTGGTTCGCGCCGGTGCGGCTGAACGGCTCGGCGTACGTGGACGGCGGCTGCTGGTCCGCCACCAACGCCGACCTGCTGCTCGGCCGCGGCCTGGACGAGGTGTACGTGCTCGCCCCGATGGCCCTGCGGCTGCGCCCCCGCGCCGACCGCGCCGACCGCGCCGACAGTGCCGACAGTGCCGACGCCGACGCCGGCGGGGTCGCCGGCACCAGCGGGCTCGCGGGCTCCCTCGCCGCGCTGCGCGAGTGGCGCGCCCGGGACCGCCCGCGCGGCGTGCTGGCCCAGCTGGTCAGCCGCTACCGCCGCGCCGTCACCCGGCAGCTGCTGCGCGAGGCCGTGCTGCTGCGGGCCGAGGGCGTACGGGTGCGGCTGCTCGCGCCGACGCCGGCCGACCTGGCCGTGATGGGCCCGAACATGATGGACCCGGCCCGCCGCGACGCGGTACTGGAGAGCGCCCTGCACACGTGCGGCGAGGCCCTGCGGGCCGCCCGCTGAGTCGGGCCGAGGTGATCACGCCCGGCCCGGCGGCGCTTATTCTTGGGGCGCTGGAAGCTGTGCCGCTGGACGAACCGGAGAGTGCCACCGATGCGCGTGTACGTGCCCACCACCCTGAACGGCCTGGCGGCGGCGCACCCGGGTGGTGCCCTGGACCAGTCCGCGGCCTACGCCGTGACGCCCGCGCTGCGCGAGTGGTACGTCAGTGACGACCTGGAGGAGCTGGAGTACGCGGCGCTGAACCGGGCCGCGCAGTCCTCCCTGCGGCTGCTGGCCGCCGACCCGGACGCCCCGCGCCGCCGGGTCGTGGTGGCCCTGGACGTGGCCGACTCGGCCGTCCGGCCGTTCCCCGGCGACGAGTACCAGGACCAGGCCTCGCTCGGCCGGGTGGTGCTGGCCGGCCCGCTGCCGCTGGCGAAGGCGGCGGCGGTGCACGCGGACGTCGCCGACGGCGAGGTGGTCGAGGACGTCGCGGCGGCGGTGGCGGCGGTGGCCGCGGCCGACGCGGGCGACCAGGACGCCCAGTTCACCGTGGACGGGGCCGAGGACCACGACCTGCTCTGGTTCGCCACCCAGGAGATCTCCGCGCTGCTGGCCTGAACGGCCGGGCGCACCCGAGCGGAGCAGAGGGGCGCGTGAGCCCCGTCCTACCGGCGTGTCGGTGGTCGGGGCTACCGTTTCGCGCGTGGCTACACACATCGTTTGGGACTGGAACGGCACGCTCTTCCACGACATGGAGGCGGTGCTCGGCGCGAGCAACGCCGCGTTCGCGACCATCGGCGTCGGGCCGATGACCATGCGGGAGTACCGCGAGCAGTACGAGATCCCGATCCCCCGGTTCTACGAGCGGCTGCTCGGCCGGATGCCGTCCCAGGAGGAGTGGCTCCGGCTGGACGAGGCCTTCCACGACCGCTACCGGGAGCTGAGCCCGGCCTGCGGGCTGACGGACGGCGTGCACGAGCTGATGGACGGCTGGCGGGAGGCCGGGCACAGCCAGTCGCTGCTGTCGATGTACGAGCACGAGAAGCTGCTGCCGCTGGTCGACGCCTTCGGCCTGACCGGCCGGTTCCTGCGGGTGGACGGCCGCAGCGGCCCGTCCGGCGGCCAGAAGGCGGAGCAGTTGGCCCGGCACCTGGCCGCGCTCGGCGAGCGGGTGGATCCGGCCCGTACGGTGCTGATCGGCGACGCGGCGGACGACGCCCGGGCGGCCCTGGGCGCGGGTGCGCGCGCGGTGCTCTACACCGGCGGCTCGCACACCCGGGAGAAGCTGGAGCCGCTCGGGGTGCCGGTGGTGGACAGCCTGGCGGAGGCGGTCGAGCTGGCCGGGCGGCTGGGGCGGGGCTGACCGGCCGGGGCGGGCGTGGCGGGCGCCACGTCCGCCGTCCGCGTGTCTGAGCGGGCGGATCGCGCGGCCGCTGGTCAGGCTGGACCAGGGCCTGTCCGGTGGGATCGGGCCCTCCCACCGGAGCAGTCAGCAGGACGGAGCCGCCATGCCGATCGACGCAGTCACCGAGGTGCCCCTCCCGGTCAACGAGCCGGTGCTGGGGTACGCGCCCGGCAGCCCGGAGCGGGGCCGGCTGGTCCGGCGGCTGGACGAGCTGGCGGCCGAGCAGATCCCGTTGCCGATGACCATCGGCGGCGAGCAGCGGTTCGGCGGCGGTGAGCGGATCGACGTGGTCCAGCCGCACCACCACGCCGCCAAGCTGGGGGTGCTCGGCAACGCCACCCGGGAGGACGCCCGCGCGGCGGTGGACTCGGCGCTCGCGGCGGGCCGGCAGTGGCGGTCGCTGTCCTTCGACGACCGGGCGGCGGTCTTCCTGCGGGCCGCCGACCTGCTGGCCGGGCCCTGGCGGGAGACCCTCAACGCGGCCACCATGCTCGGCCAGTCCAAGACCGCGCAGCAGGCCGAGATCGACTCCGCCTGCGAGCTGATCGACTTCTGGCGGTTCAACGTCCAGTTCGCCCGGCGGATCCTGGCCGAGCAGCCGATCTCCGCGCCGGGCGTCTGGAACCGGGTGGACCACCGCCCGCTGGAGGGTTTCGTCTACGCGATCACCCCGTTCAACTTCACCGCGATCGCCGGCAACCTGCCGACCGCGCCCGCGCTGATGGGCAACACCGTGGTCTGGAAGCCCGCGCCGACCCAGACCCTGGCCGCGTACTACCTGATGCGGCTGCTGGAGGCGGCCGGTCTGCCGCCCGGGGTGATCAACCTGGTCACCGGCGACGGCGTCCAGCTGTCCGCGGTGGCCCTCGCCGATCCGGCGCTCGCCGGGCTGCACTTCACCGGCTCCACCGCCACCTTCCAGTCGCTCTGGCAGACCATCGGCGCCAACATCGGCGGCTACCGGGCGTACCCGCGGATCGTCGGCGAGACCGGCGGCAAGGATTTCCTGCTGGCCCACCGCTCGGCCGACCCGGCGATCCTGAAGGCGGCGCTGGTCCGCGGCGCGTTCGAGTACCAGGGCCAGAAGTGCTCGGCGCTCTCCCGGGCCTACCTGCCGCGCAGCCTCTGGCAGAAGATCAAGGACGAGCTGCTGGCCGAGGTGGACGCGCTCACGGTGGGCGACGTCACCGACCTCTCCAACTTCATGGGCGCCCTCATCGACCGGCGCGCCTTCGAGAAGAACCGGGACGCCATCGAGCGGGCCAAGGCCGATTCGACGATCGAGCTGGCGGCGGGCGGCCAGTACGACGACGCGATCGGCTGGTTCGTCCGGCCGACCGTGCTGGTCTCCTCCGACTACCGCAACGAGATCTTCCGGACGGAGTACTTCGGCCCGATCCTGGCCGTCCACGTCTACGAGGACGCCCGCTGGGAGGACGTGCTGCGCCGGGTCGACTCCGGCGCCCCGTACGGCCTGACCGGCTCGGTGATCGCGCAGGATCGTTACGCCATCGCCCAGGCGGTGGAGGCGCTCCGGTTCACCGCCGGGAACTTCTACATCAACGACAAGCCGACCGGCGCGGTCGTCGGCCAGCAGCCCTTCGGCGGCGGCCGGGCCTCCGGGACCAACGACAAGGCGGGCGCCGCCCAGAACCTCCTGCGCTGGACCTCGGCCCGCGCGATCAAGGAGACCTTCGTTCCCCCCACGGACCTGCGGTACCCGCACATGGGCTGAGAGTGAACGGGAAGCTCCGGTTTGGACATGGTGTCCAGGACGGACCGATCATCCTGTGAGTTTGCGCCTCCCTGTCCCTGTCCACCTTCGATTGATCCGGTTAGGCTGGCTGGCGTCGTCGGGTGGCTCCGCAGGACGAATCGTCCTACCCATTGCGAAGGAATTTCATGCGCGCCATGAAGCCTTTTCAGTCGGAAGGTGCGGCAGGATTGCGAGTGACCCGTCGGTGTACACCCACACACCACCGAGTCACGCAACGGCGCGCGACAGGAGCCAAGAAGTCATGCAGACCAAGCTGGACGCAGCCAAGGCCGACCTGCTCAAGAAAGCAGCCGCAGCCGCTGAGAACAGCCAGGTGGGGGGAGCGGCGCCGGGGGAAGGTCTGAGCAACGGCGCTCTGACCGCGTACCTGCACCACTACTACCTCCACACCGCGCCCGAGGACCTGGTCGACCGCGACCCGGTCGACGTCTACGGCGCGGCGGCCTCCCACTACCGGCTGGGCCTCAAGCGCCCGCAGGGCACCGCCGAGGTGCGGGTGCACACCCCCTCGGTCGAGGAGAACGCCTGGTCCTGCGGCCACACCGTGGTCGAGGTCGTCACCGACGACATGCCCTTCCTGGTCGACTCCGTCACCAACGAGCTGTCCCGCCAGGACCGCGCCATCCACGTCGTGATCCACCCCCAGCTGGTCGTCCGCCGTGACATCACCGGCAAGCTGCTGGAGATCCTGGACGTCGACGCCTGCTCCCGCAGCCAGGCCGCCGGCGCCGAGTGGCCCGCCGACGCGAGCGTCGAGTCGTGGATGCACATCGAGATCGACCGCGAGACCGACCGCGACGACCTGCGCGCGATCGAGGCCGACCTGCGCCGGGTGCTCGGCGACGTCCGCGAGGTCGTCGAGGACTGGAGCAAGATGCGCGAGAGCGCGCTGCGCCTGGCCGACGAGCTCGCCGAGGAGCCCCCGACCGGCCTGCCCGAGCAGGAGGTCGGCGAGGCCTGGGAGCTGATGCGCTGGCTCGCCGACGACCACTTCACCTTCCTCGGCTACCGCGAGTACGACCTGGCCGGGCACGAGGGCGAGGAGGTCCTGAAGGCCGTCGCCGGGACCGGCCTCGGCATCCTGCGCTCCGACCCGCGCGGCCACGACGACCACCACCACCCGGCCAGCGAGGCCTTCGGCCGCCTCTCCGCGCCGGTCCGCGCCAAGGCCCACGAGAAGAAGCTGCTCGTCCTCACCAAGGCCAACAGCCGCTCCACCGTGCACCGCCCGTCCTACCTGGACTACGTCGGCGTGAAGAAGTTCAACGCCGCCGGCGAGCCGATCGGCGAGCGCCGCTTCCTCGGCCTGTTCTCCTCCGCCGCCTACACCGAGTCGGTCACCCGCATCCCGGTCGTGCGCCGCAAGGTGCAGGAGGTGCTCGAAGGCTCCGGCTTCTCCAGCGAGAGCCACGACGGCCGCGACCTGCTGCAGATCATGGAGACCTTCCCGCGGGACGAGATGTTCCAGACCGCAGCCTCCGAGCTGATCTCCATCGCCACCAGCGTGCTGTACCTCCAGGAGCGCCGTAAGCTGCGGCTCTTCCTGCGCCAGGACGAGTACGGGCGCTACTTCTCCGCGTTCATCTACCTGCCGCGCGACCGCTACACCACCCGGATCCGGCTGCTGCTCACCGACATCCTCAAGGAAGAGCTGAACGGCGCCACCATCGACTACACGGTGTACGCCACCGAGTCGGTGCTGACCCGTCTGCACTTCGTGGTCCGCGTCGCCCCCGGCACCGAACTGCCGCAGCTCACCGACTCCGACATCGAGCGGATCGAGAACCGCCTCGCCGAGGCCGCCCGGTTCTGGATGGACGGCTTCCACGACCAGCTGCACACCGAACTGGGCGAGGAGAAGGCCGCCGAGCTCGGCCACAAGTACGCCAACGCCTTCCCCGACGGCTACCGCGCCGACTTCCCGCCGCGCACCGCCGTCGCCGACATCAAGCAGATCGAGTCGCTGCACGGCGAGGGCGACTTCCGCCTCAACCTGTACCAGCCGGTCGGCGCCGGCGCCGACGAGCGCCGCTTCAAGGTCTACCGGGTCGGCGGCCCGATCTCGCTGACCGAGGTCCTGCCGGTGCTCCAGCGCCTGGGCGTCGAGGTGCTGGACGAGCACCCGTACGCGCTGCGCCGCTCCGACGGCACCACCGCGTGGGTGTACGACTTCGGCCTGAAGCTGCGCGAGGCCACCGAGCTCACCGACGAGGCCCGCGAGCGCTTCCAGGAGACCTTCGCCGCCACCTGGACCGGCAAGGCCGAGAACGACGGCTTCAACGAGCTGGTCCTCACCGCCGGGCTGACCTGGCGCCAGGCGACGGTGCTGCGCGCGTACGCCAAGTACCTGCGCCAGGCGGGCTCCACGTTCTCCCAGGACTACATGGAGGACGCGCTCCGCAACAACACCCACACCACCCGGCTGCTGGTCAACCTGTTCGAGGCCCGGCTGAGCCCCAGCCACCAGCAGGGCGCCGCCGAGCTGACCGAGGGCATCCTGGAGGAGCTGTCCGGCGCGCTCGACGAGGTCGTCTCGCTGGACGAGGACCGCATCCTGCGCTCCTTCCTGCACCTCATCACGGCCACCCTGCGGACCAACTTCTTCCAGCACGACGGCTCCGGTGACTGGCACTCCTACGTGTCGATGAAGTTCGACCCGAAGGCCATCCCGGACCTGCCGGCCCCGCGCCCCGCGTTCGAGATCTGGGTGTACTCGCCGCAGGTCGAGGGCGTGCACCTGCGCTTCGGCAAGGTCGCCCGCGGCGGTCTGCGCTGGTCCGACCGGCGCGAGGACTTCCGCACCGAGATCCTCGGCCTGGTCAAGGCGCAGATGGTCAAGAACACCGTCATCGTGCCGGTCGGCGCCAAGGGCGGCTTCGTCGCCAAGCAGCTGCCGGATCCGTCGGTCGACCGGGACGCCTGGCTGGCCGAGGGCATCTCCTCGTACAAGACGTTCATCTCCGCGCTGCTCGACATCACCGACAACCTGGTCGCCGGCGAGGTCGTCCACCCGGCCGACGTCGTCCGCCACGACGAGGACGACACCTACCTCGTCGTCGCCGCCGACAAGGGCACCGCGACCTTCTCCGACATCGCCAACGGCGTCGCCGAGTCCTACGGCTTCTGGCTGGGCGACGCGTTCGCCTCCGGCGGCTCGGCCGGCTACGACCACAAGGGCATGGGCATCACGGCCCGCGGCGCCTGGGAGTCGGTCAAGCGCAACTTCCGCGAACTCGGTGTCGACACCCAGACCGAGGACTTCAAGGTCATCGGCATCGGCGACATGTCCGGCGACGTCTTCGGCAACGGCATGCTGCTCAGCGAGCACATCCGCCTGGTCGCCGCCTTCGACCACCGCCACATCTTCCTCGACCCGAACCCGGACGCCGCCGCCTCCTACGCCGAGCGGCGCCGGCTCTTCGAACTGCCCCGCAGCTCCTGGGACGACTACGACAAGTCGCTGATCTCGTCCGGCGGCGGCGTCTTCCCGCGCACCGCCAAGTCGATCCAGCTCAGCACGCAGGTCCGGGCCGCCCTCGGCGTCCAGGACACCCGGCTCACCCCGGCCGAGCTGATGAAGGCGATCCTCCAGGCACCGGTCGACCTGTTCTGGAACGGCGGCATCGGCACCTACGTCAAGGCCTCCACCGAGACCAACGCCGAGGTCGGCGACAAGGCCAACGACGCCATCCGCGTCAACGGCGACCAGGTCCGGGCCCGCGTCATCGGCGAGGGCGGCAACCTCGGCTGCACCCAGCTCGGCCGCATCGAGTACGCCGCGGTCGGCGGCCCCGAGAGCGCCGGCGGCTGGATCAACACCGACGCCATCGACAACTCGGCCGGCGTGGACACCTCGGACCACGAGGTCAACATCAAGATCCTGCTCAACCAGGTCGTCACCGACGGCGACATGACGGTCAAGCAGCGCAACGTCCTGCTCGCCGAGATGACCGACGAGGTCGGCCACCTGGTGCTGCGCAACAACTACGCGCAGAACGTGGTGCTGGCCAACGCCGTCGCCCAGGCGCACAGCATGGTCAACGTCCACTCCCGGATGATCAACCGGCTGGAGTCGGCCGGCCAGCTCGACCGGGGCCTGGAGTTCCTGCCCACCGAGCGCCAGATCCGCGAGCGCCAGCAGAACGGCCGCGGTCTCTCGCAGCCCGAGATGTCCGTCCTGCTCGCGTACACCAAGATCACGCTGGCCGACGAGCTGCTCGCCACCGCGCTGCCCGACGACCCGTACTTCCACACCGCGCTGCACGACTACTTCCCGAGCGCGCTGCGGGCCCGGTTCGCCGACGCGATCGACAGCCACGCGCTGCGCCGCGAGATCATCACCACCCTGATCGTCAACGACACGATCAACCGCGGTGGCTGCACCTTCGCCTTCCGGCTGAAGGAGGAGACCGGCGCGACCTACGAGGAGATCGCCCGGACCCACACCGCCGCCCGGGCCGTGTTCGGCCTGGAGGACATCTGGGCCGAGATCGAGGGCCTGGACAACGAGGTCACGGCCCGGGTCCAGACCAAGATGCGGCTGCACTCGCGGCGCCTGGTCGAGCGCGCCACCCGGTGGATGCTCAACAACCGCCGCCAGCCGCTCGACATCGCCGGCACCATCGAGTTCTTCCACGACCGGGTCGACCAGGTCTGGGGCTCGCTGCCCAAGCCGCTGCGCGGCGACGACCTGGTCTGGTTCGAGGCCGTCTACAACGAGCTCGCCTCGGCCGGGGTGCCGGAGGAACTGGCCACCCGGATCGCCGGCCTCTCCTCGACCTTCCCGACGCTGGACATCAGCGAGGTCGCGGACCGCTCCGACAAGGACGTCGCCGAGGTCGCCGAGCTCTACTACGACCTCGCCGACCGCCTCCAGATCACCCACCTGCTCGACCGCATCATCGAGCTGCCCCGCACCGACCGCTGGTCGTCGATGGCCCGGGCCGCGATCCGCGAGGACCTCTTCGCGGCGCACGCGGCGCTGACCGCCGACATCCTCGCCTGCGGCCCCGAGGGCGCCACCCCGGAGGAGCGCTACACGGCCTGGGCGGACCTCAACGCCACCCTGCTGAACCGCGCCAAGAGCACCCTCGACGACATAAGGGGTTCGGACAACTACGAGCTGTCCAGCCTCTCGGTCGCGATGCGCGTCATCCGCACCCTCCTGCGCACGGGCTCCATGCGCTGACGGCCGGCTGCACAGCAAGGCCCTGTCCGGCCGATCTTGCCGGGCCCGCGACTCCCCCAGCCTTCGGCCGGGAGGTACCCCCATTACGCATCCCGCCTGGACGCACGCCCGAATCGCCCAAGTACGTCCAGTACGAGGATGATTCGGGCGCACGCCCAGCCGGGCGCCCAACGCCGCGGGCTGATCCGCCAAGATCGACCGGACAGGACCTAAGCGGCGGGTGGCGGTTGGTGGATTCCGGACGGTGACGGATCCATCACGCTGCGCGCGAGCCGGGGTGGGGTCGGGAAGTGTCCCCGCGATTAACGTCGCGCTACGAACTCCTCCCATTCCCACCGGAGTTCCCGTCCGGTCGCGAAATTTCGCCCCAACTGCCCTTTTTGGCAGCTGTTCTGACCTACCAGGAGTTGCAGTAGGCTGACCCCGCGATAGGCGTCGCCGCAGGTCCCGTGCCGGAAAGCACCGCGATGTGATGTGACATCAGGTGTCTTTCGGAGGGGGTTCAGGCCGCCAGTCCCATTCGCGCCTTGGGGCCCGGACCGGCTCCACACGGTGCCACCTGAAGAGAGTTTCATGACGTCATTTGTGCAGGAACCCTTTTTCTGGGTCTTCATCGTGGTGATGCTCGCAGCCGTCGGAGCGGCCCTCCAGGCCCGCAGGACGAACCTCGCCCTGCGGAGGCGAAACGTTTCCCTGGAGGAGGCCAGCGCCCTGGCACAGCGGCAGCGCGACGAGTTCGCCGTGCTGCACGACCAGCTGCGGAACCAGCACGCATCCGAGCTGACGGACGTCCGCCGCGACGCCGAGGAGGACACCAAGGCCGTCCTCAAGGCGGCGATGCGGACGCTGCAGGGCTTGGCCGACGAGCAGCAGGTCGTCATCGACAAGGTGCAGCGGAAGTACGGCGACAGCCCGCAGATCCTGGCCGACCTGATGACGATCGACCACACGAACAGCCAGTTCGGCCGACGCGCCCAGGGCATCGCGGTGCTCTGCGGCGGCTGGCTGGGCCGCCGTGAGAGCGTCGCCTCGGTCTACGACGTGGTCCGCAGCGCCCAGGGCCGGATCCGGCACTTCGACCGGGTGCGGATCCACTCCCAGGTCAGCGTCGCGCTCGTCAGCAAGGTCGTCGAGCCCGTCGCCGTCGTGCTGTCCGAGCTGCTCGCCAACGCGACCAACTACTCCGCCCCGGACACCCCGGTGGAGGTCAGCGTCCAGGCCGTCCCCACCGGCGTCTGCCTGATCGTCGACGACGCCGGCCTCGGCATGGGCCAGGAGGAGAAGGACCGCGCGGCGGTGCTCCTGAACCCGGGCGCGCCGATCGGCCTCACCAGCCTGGGCAACCCCCCGAAGTTCGGCTTCGCCGTCTCCGGCATGCTGGCCGCCCGCTACGGCTTCCGGGTCTCCGTCGACTCGGTCTCCCCGTACGGGGGCGTGCGGGCCGTGGTGCTGCTGCCGGCCGAGCTGCTCAGCAGCGAGGTCGCGGCCCCGGCCCCGGCCGCCGCCGTGCACGGCGAGCACCAGGCCGCGCACGGTGACCACCAGGACGCGCGCGGCGACTACCAGGCCCCGCCGGCGGAGCAGCCCGCGCAGGCCTGGGCGCAGGCCCCCGGTCAGCGGCTCGTGTCGCTGCCCGAACCGGCGGCGCCGCTGGCCCCGGTGCCGGCGGCGGCGGTGACGGAACCGGAGATGACCGCGGACGGACAGCTGCCCCGCCGCCGCCGCAACCGCCCGGTGTCCGTCCTCCCGTCCCCGCAGGACCCCGGCCGGGCCGAGGCGCCGGTGCGGAGCCCCGTCCAGAACACGCCGTCCCGCCTCGGCGCGTTCCAGCGCGGCACGCTGTCCGGGCGCAACACCACGAACACGGAAGGAACCGAGATCCAGTGAGCCGCGATCTTTCCTGGGTGCTCAACGACGTACTCCAGGTACCCGGCGCCCGGCACGCCATCCTCGTCTCCGCCGACGGCCTCCTGCTCGAACGGTCCAGCGAGATAGGCCGTGACGAGGCGGAGACCAACGCCGCCGCGATGAGCTCGATGCAGTCGCTGAGCCGCGCGGTCGCCCCGTTCGTCGGCGCAGACGGCGCAGGCGCCGGGGTCTGGCGCCAGACCCTGCTGGAGTACGACCACGGCTGGATCTTCCTGATCGCGGCCGGCAGCGGCGCGTACCTGGCCGCCTCCACCGCCCCCGACGTCGACATGGAGGCGATGTCCTTCCGGATGCAGCAGCAGGTCGGCGCGCTCGGACGGGCGATGTCGGCGGCGCCGCGCCAGAGCACGCTCAGCGGCTCATGACGGCCGGCGGCGAGGAACAGCGGGTCACCGGCGGCTTCATCCGCTCGTACGTGATCACCGGTGGGCGCGAGTTACCGAGTGCGGAGGCCCTGTCTCTGATCACCTTGGTCACCGTCGCGCCCGAGCAGGACCTCCCGGCCCTGCCGAGCCCGGAGACCCGGGCGATCTGGGAGCTGTGCTCCGGCGGCTACCTCTCGGTGGCCGAGGTCGCGGCCCGGCTGGAGCTGCCGGTGGGGGTCGTGAGGCTGCTGCTGACGGACCTGATCCATGAGGGACGGTTGCTGTGCCGGTCGGCCCCGCCCCCGGCCCAGGCCCCGGATCCGAGACTTCTAGAGAAGGTACTGCATGGACTTCAACGCCGGTTCGCCTGAGGACATCTACGTCCCGGGCGCGGTGACGACCGCGGTCAAGATCCTGGTCGTGGGGCACTTCGCGGTCGGCAAGACCACGCTCATCGGGGCCTTGTCGGAGATCGCCCCGCTGAGCACCGAGGAGAGCATGACGCAGGCGTCCATCCGCGTCGACGACCTCCGCGGCGTACCGGACAAGAAGACCACGACCGTCGCCCTGGACTTCGGCCGGCTGACACTCGGCGACGACCTGGTGCTGTACCTGTTCGGCACTCCGGGGCAGCAACGGTTCATGCAGCTCTGGGAGGACATGGCGCGGGGCGCGCTGGGAGCGCTGCTGCTGGCCGACCCGACCCGCCTCGCGGACACCTTCCCCGTCATCGACCTGATCGAGCAGTACGGCCTGGAGTACGCCGTGGCGGTCAACAGCTTCGACCGGCAGGACGAGTACACCGAGGACCAGCTGCGCGAGGCACTCGACCTGCTGCCGCACACCCCGGTGGTGTTCTGCGACGCGCGGGACCAGCGTTCCTCGGCCGACGCCCTGCTGACGCTCGTCCGGCACCTGCTCGCCCGCGCCTCCTGACCTCCCCCGCGCCTCCCTCCCCGCACGCCTCCCGGGTCCGCACCCGCCCGGGGCCACCTCCAAGGAACGACCCATGGATTCTCCGCAGCGACCCGCCCCGCAGTCGCCTCCGCAGGGCTGCCCGATGCACGTCGGCGTGAGCACACCGCTCTACGGGGAGATGTTCTCGTCCGACCCCGGCGCGGTCTACGACAAGCTGCGCGCCAACGGCCCCGCCGCGCCGGTGGAGTTGGCCCCTGGGGTGGAGGCCACCCTGGTCACCTCGCACGAGGCCGCCCTGCGGGTGCTGCAGAACCCGGGGATGTTCGCCCGGGATTCGCGGCGCTGGGCGGCGCTCAACGAAGGACGGGTGCCGATGGACAGCCCCGTCCTGCCGATGATGTTCTACCGGCCCAACTGCCTCTTCACGGACGGCGCCGAGCACCTGCGGCTGCGCAAGGCCGTCACCGAGAGCCTGGGCCGGCTCAACGACAACCGGCTCAACCGGCACGTCGAGCGGATCGCCGGCTACCTGATCGACCAGTTCAGTCCGCTGGGCCGGGCCGACCTGCTCAACGACTACGCCAAGCTGCTGCCGCTGCTGCTGTTCAACCAGCTGTTCGGCTGCCCGGCCGACATCGGCGACCGGCTGACCCGCAGCATGTCCGCGCTCTTCGACGGCCTCGACGTGATCCAGGCCAACGAGGAGCTGACCGCCTGCCTGATGGACCTGGTCGCGCTGAAGCGCCGCCAGCCCGGCGACGACATCACCTCGTGGCTCATCCAGCACCCGGCCGGCCTGCGGGACGAGGAGCTCAAGGACCAGCTGGTCATGTTGATGGGCGCCGGCGTCGAGCCCGAGCGCAACCTGATCGGCAACGCGCTGCTCCTGCTGCTGTCCGGCGAGGGCCGCTCCGGACTGCGCATCGAGGACGCCCTCGACGACGTGCTGTGGAACAACCCGCCGATCGCCAACTACGCCACGCACTACCCGATGCAGGACCTCGACGTGGGCGGGGTCCCGATGGACGCGGGCAGCCCGGTGGTGATCAGCTTCGCCGCCGCCAACAGCGACCCCGCGCTGACGGACGCCCGGCTGACCCTCAGCAAGGGGGCCCACCTGGCCTGGGGCGCCGGCCCGCACGCGTGCCCGGCCAAGTCCCCGGCCCAGCTGATCGCCCTGAGCGCGATCGAGTGCCTGCTCAACGCCCTCCCGGACGTCACGCTCGCGGTGCCCGCGGAGAGCGTGGAGTGGCGACCGGGCCCGTTCCAGCGCGGCCTGGTCTCGCTGCCGGTCCGGTTCAGCCCGGCGCCCGCCCGGACCACGCGGCCGGCCGCGGGCGCGGACACCGCGCCGGGCGGATCGCCGGTCGGCGCCGAGGCGACGCAGGCGTACCCGCAGGCCAGTGCCCCCGCGCCGGGCCGGGCCGGGCAGAAGAAGGGGTGGTGGAGCTCCTTCCTGGACGTCTTTCGGGTCTGACACGCCCCGGGCTCCGATCCGACGCGCCGTCGGAAGCCGTTCCGCCACCGCGGCGTGAACGGAGTCCGACGGCGGTGCGGGTACGTGACGGGGGCAACACGGATCGACGCTTGAGCGCGCTGTTGCTGGGTAGATCGCCGCCGTACTGCCCGCCCGCGCGTAAGGAGCCCCGTGTGACCGCCACGTTGGAAGCCCGCCCCGCAGACCCGGAGCGCCCGGACGGAAGGGTGGTCGACCGCCGCGCCGCCGTGCCGCTCCTGCGCAGGCTGCGGTCGGCCGAGGGACTCGCCGACCCGAGCCCGGTCTACGACGGGCTGCGGGCGCTGGGAGACCTCGTCCCGGCGCCCTGGGGCGGCTACCTGGTCACCGGGTACGACGCGTGCGACCAGGTCCTGCGCGGCAGGACCTGGCTCGTCCCCGACTTCGCCTGGCAGGAACGGCAGACCGAGACGGGGCGCTGGGACGCCGTCGCCACCCAGGAGATGAGCCGGACCCTCTCCCGGCTCAACGCCCCCGACCACACCCGGCAGCGGCGCAGCCTCGGGAACCTCTTCGACCGGAACACCCTCCGGGACATGGAGCCGCAGATCGAGGCCGACGTCGCCGAACTGCTGGACCGCCTGGCCGAGCGAATACGGACGGACGGCGAGGCGGACCTCTCCGCCCTGGTCAGCGAGCAGCTGCCGATCGGCACCGTCGGGCGCTGGCTGGACATCGCCCCGGCGGACTACCCGCACATCCTGACGATGACCCACAACCAGGTGCACGCCCAGGAACTCCTGCCCACCAAGAGCCAGCTGGCGGTCTCCGAGCAGGCCACCATGGACCTGCGCGAGTACTTCACCCGCCTCGTCCGGGAGCGTCGCGACAACGACGGCGACGACGTGATCGCCGGCTGGATCCGCACCTGGGACGCGCTGGAGTCCGACCGCGAGGCCACCGACCGGATGGTCTACCAGCTCACCATGTTCGTCACCATCGCCTCGCTGGAGACCACGGCGACGCTGCTCTCCTCGCTGGTGTGGTCGCTGCTGCGGTCGCCCGGCCGGTGGGAGTGGCTGCGGGAGCGGCCGGAGCACATCGACGACGCGATCGACGAGGCGCTGCGCTACGACCCGCCGGTCCGCGTCAACAGCCGCGTCGCGGGCGAGGACACCGAGCTGGCCGGGGTGTTCCTGCCCAAGGACACCATGGTCCACGTGATGTACGGCGCGGCCAACCGCGATCCGCGCCGCAACCCGGACCCGCACACCTTCGACGTGCTCCGCCGGGGCACCCACCTCACCTTCGGCGGCGGCGCCCACTACTGCCTCGGCGCGGGCCTGGCCAGGCTGGAGGCGCGCGCCCTGCTCGGCCAACTGCTGCGGCGCTTCCCGACCCTGCGGGTGGCGAGCCCGCCCGAGTACGCACCCCGGATGGTCTTCCACCGGGTGACGTCCCTGAGAGTGGCCGCATGAATGTTCCTCCGCAGGCTCCCCAGTACCCCCCGTACGCGATGCAGCCGCCGCCGTACGTCCCGTACCCCTCGGCGTCGGCCGGCTGGTACCCGCCGGTCCCTCAGTCCTCGTCGGCCCCCGAGCCCGTGCCGGCCCCTGCGCCCGCCCGTACGGTCCGTTCCGAGCTCCGGGGCGCGGTGCTCCACGTCGAGCTGGACAGCCCGGAGACCGGGAACGCCGTCACCATGGCGATGCTGGACGAACTCCTCGCCGTCCTCGCCGTCCCCGACCCGGCCGTGCGGGTGATCGTGCTGTCCGCGGCCGGCCGGGACTTCTGCCTCGGCGGCGACCGCGACGAACTCCTCGCGGGCCTGGACGAGGACCCGACCGGCGGCCGCATACGGGCCTACGGGGACAAGGCCCGCCGGGTCTGCGACGCCCTCGTCAACAGCCCCGCCGTCACCGTCGCCCGGGTCCAGGGCCGGGCGACCGGCGCCGGCTTCGCCCTGGCGCTCGCCTGCGACCTGCGGGCCGGCGCCGACAACGCCGTCTTCCGGCTGCCCGAGCTGGCCCTCGGCCTGCCCGTCGCCTGGGGCGGCCTGCTGCCCCGGCTGCTGCACGAGGTCGGCGCGGCCCGGGTCCGCGAGATCATCCTCACCGGCCGCCCGGTCGGCGCGGCGGAGGCGCGGGAGCTCGCCATCCTGCAGCGCGTCGTCCCCGAGCAGGAGCTGGACGAGGCGGTGGCCGAGTGGGCCCGGCCCATCACGCGCCGCCCCGAGGCCGCCCTGCGGGTCACCAAGACGCTGCTCGCCTCCCACGCGTCGGCGACCCGGATGGCCGACGCCTCCATGCTCGACGCCGAGCTGATGGCCTCGGTCCTGGCCGCCGCCCACTACACCCACACCGCCGCCGGCCGGGGGCCGGCCTCCTGACCGGTGCGTGCGAAGGGGCCCGCTAGAACCCAAGGAGGATGCGGGCCCCTTCCGCGTGTGTGGGGACCGGTGGTGGATCGTGTCCGAACGTCCGCTACCGTGTGCGGTCGACGAAGCGGAGATGATCATGGCGGGGATGACGCGCGGCGTGCGCGTAGCGGGGGCCGTGCTGACGACGGCCCTGGTCGTGGCCGGAGCGGCGGCCTGCGCGGGGGACGAGGGCGGAGCCGCTGCGGCGGCCAGTACACCGCCGCAGCCGTTCGGCGCCGCAGGCTACCGCGGGCTCCAGCTCTCGATGACCAAGGAGGAGGCGCTCACCTCCGGGGCCCTGGAGCCGTCGCCGGTCTCGCTGCTCAACGGCTGCACCGACTACGCGTACAAGGGCGGCCCGGCGCCGGACCCGGTCCGGATGGCGGCCGAGGCGGAGGTCCGTACGAAGGTCGACAAGGCTCGGGCCAGGATCGACGAGATCAAGGCGGCCAGGAAGCCGGTCGCGCCCCTGGCCCCCGGGGCCTCCTCGAAGGAGCGGCAGGAGTACCTCGCGGGCCTTCGGGAGCAGCTCGATCAGACCGAGGCGGGGCGGCAGGAGATGGCCGTGCTCTACAAGGACCTGGACCTCATCGGCCCGGCCCGCAAGAACCGGGACCAGGCCTTCCTGGCCACCGGCCGGGTCAACTTCGGTACCGAGGGCCTGCGCCAGCTGGTCGCCCCGGCGGACGCCCGCACCGCCGAGGGAGTCGGCGCCGGCTCGGCGGAGGACGAGCTCAAGCGGGCCTACGAGGGCAAGGACCTCAAGCCGACCAAGGACGGCACGTACGAACTCCCGGCCGAGGGCGGCAACGGCGGCCCGGACTGGTTCTACGAGTTCACCATGGCCGAAGGCAAGGTCGCAGGCCTCGCCCTGGTCAAGCACAACACGTACTGCTCCTGACGTACTGCTCCTGAGAATCGACGGCGACGCCTCGGCCGAGGAAAGGCGCACGGCGCCAGGACCTCCGTCCGGTCGAGGCGGCGCGTACGTGGCTCCGCTCTCGGCGGCCCCGGCCGACCCCGGCCGGGGCCGCCGTCGTGTTCGCGGTTCCTGGGAAGTGGGTGGCGCGCTGGTGCGAGCCGGTCAGTGGGCGGCCGCGCGTTGGAGGGCGCTGGCGAGGAGGGCGAGGTCGGTGGGGCCGTTGCCGAGTTCGCGGACCGGGCGGCGGGCGGGTGGGGCGCCGAGTTGGAGCGGGTCGATCGCGACGACGGTGGGGCGCAGGGTGGCGGTGCGCGGGATGCGGCCGCTGATCCGGGCGGTCTGGAAGGCGGTGACGCCGCCGTCCGGCAGGCGCAGGTAGCCGCGGCCGGGGGTGTCCTCGGGCAGGGCGGCCGCGTCGCCGAGGTGGATCAGCAGGTCGGAGTCGGCCGGGTCCTCGGTGCGCAGCGCGATGCGGAGCAGGGCGGCCTCGTCGACCTCGGTGCCGGCGCTCTCCTCCGGGTGGCCGGTGGTGACCGCGAGGTGGACGCCGAGCGGGCCGCCGTGGCGGGCGACGGCGGCGAGGGCGCGGGCGAGCGGGCGGCCGGCCGGGGAGGTGGGGGAGAGGAGGGCGTCGTAGTCGTCCACGACGACGACCAGGCGGGCGGGGCAGGGGGCGGCGGCGGGGGAGGTGACCGGCCGGGGGCCGTCGCCACCGCTGCGCGGGTGGATGATCTTCGGGGTGGCGGCGGAGGCCGCGCCGACGACGGCGGGCACCGGGACGGCCGGGTGTCCGGCGAGGCTCTGTCCGGCCAGGCCCTGTCCGTCCAGGCTCTGCGCGTCCAGGCTCTGCCCGTCCAAGATGCGGGCGGCGTGCCAGGAGGCGAAGTCCAGTCCGTCGAACAGCCGCTCGCGCAGGGCGAGTTCGTCCTCCAGGGCCTCCGCGGCGAGCAGCGCGGCCCGCGGGTCGTCGGCGGCGTTCACCAGGCCGGTGACGTGCGGCAGTTCGGTGCAGCCGTCCAGGCCGTCCTCGGTGGACCGGCCCTCGATGAGGGTGACGGTGAGGCGCTCGGGGCGTTCCGAGACGGCGAGCGAGGCGACCAGGGTGCGCAGCAGCTCGGTCTTGCCGGAGCCGCGGGCGCCGCCGATGAGTAGGTGCGGGCCGCCCGGGTCGGGGGAGGGGAGGGCGAGTTCGGGGTCGGCCAGGTCGAGCGTGCAGAGCTCGTCCCGGGTGGTGCCGAGCAGCGCGGTGGCGGCGCCGATGCCGCCGGCGTGCGCTGCCCAGCGGGCGGACAGCTTGGCCGGGGTGACGGTGTCGAGCTGGAGCAGGTCGAGCAGCCGCAGTGCGTCGGGCAGCGGGCCGCGGGCGGCCGGGGCGGCCTCGCGCAGCGGGGCGAGCACGCGGGCGAGCCGTTCGGCCCAGGCGTCGGAGACGGCGTCCAGGGAGACCTCGTGCAAGGTCTCCCGGCCGCGGGCGACGGGGCGGTCGAGGGAGAGCTGGGTGCCGACCTCGCCGGTGATCAGGGCGGTGGCGCCGAGGCCTCGGGGGAGCAGTTCGGGCTGCTCGGCGAGGCAGACCGGGAAGATGCCGACGGCCGGTCCCTGGCGCAGCAGCAGGTCGACGGCCTGCCGGGCGGTCTCGGTGGTCGGGCGGCCGTCCACCACGACGACGGTGGCGGGGTGGCCGCCGAGGCCGGCCGGGCCGCTGAGCCGGGCGGTGAGTTCGGTCAGCCGGGCGGTGGCCTGTTCGTCGTCGAGGCCGAGCAGCAGCCGGCAGTCCTGGCCGTCGGCGGGGCGCAGGTGGGGCAGCCAGAGGGCCCAGGCCCAGGTGTCGGCGCGTTCTTCGGGGGTGCGGGCCTGGTCGGCGTCGACGACGACCAGGCTCAGGCCGGTCGGCGGGTGCAGGGCGGCGAGCTGGGCGACGACGGCCCGGGTGAGTGCGTCCAGGCGTTCGCGCGGGCCGCTGAGGCCGAGGCTGCCGGCGGTCTGCAGGTCGAGGGTGACGGGGACGGCGGGCAGCATGGTGCCGGGTGCGGTGCCGGGGCCGCCGGGGCGGTCGGCGGTGCCCAGGCGCAGGGTGAGCGCGTCGGGGTGGCCGGGGCCGCGCTCCCAGAGCCGGGGGCCGGGGCCGACGGCGTTGAGCAGCAGGGTGGCGAGATCCGGCCACCGTTCGCGCTGGGCGGCGGCCTGGCGCAGTCGTACGGCGGTGTGGTGGCGTTCGGCGCTCTCCTGGCCGGGCGGTTCGGCGGTGCGGCCGAGTCGCAGCGAGAGCAGGCCGCGGCTGCGGCCGGGGGCGGGTTCGGGGGCGGCGGGGGGTTCGGCTACCGGCGGGGTGGGGCGGACCGGTCCTGGGGCGGCGAGCTGGAGGTGGCCGTGGCCGTCGGGCAGGGCGGCGCGGCCGGTGCCGTCGGCCGGGTCGGGGGTGGCCACGTGCAGGGTGGATTCGCCGATGCGCAGCAGGGCGCCGGCTTCCAGCGGGACGGCTTCCTCGGGGGCTCCGGGCGGGACGAGCCGACCGTCCAGGGTGGTGCCGTTGGTGGAGCCGAGGTCGCGGACGGTGATCCTGCCGTCGTCGGCGAGGTGCAGGGCCAGGTGCAGCCGGGAGACGTCGGGGTCGTCGAGCGGGACGTCGGCTTCGCCGGAGCGGCCGATCCGGATCTCCCGGCCGTGCAGCCGGTGCACTCCGCCGGCGTCGGGGCCGCCGACCACGCGAAGTTCGGCGGCGGCAGGGGTGTCGTCGGGGTCGTCGGCGGTCGGGTCGGGCTCGTTGAGGCTGAGGACGGCCCCGTCGAGGAGCGGGGGGTGGCCGAGCAGCGTGTGCTCGTCGACCCGGTGCGCCCCGGCGTACAGGTGCACGTGGGTGGCGGCCCGGGGCCCGCGCACGCCGACGGCGCCGGCGAGGGCGCCCGCGAGGGAGCCGAGCGCGGTGCCGACGGGGGCGGTGACCAGCACGTCCACGTAGGGGATGGCGGAGCCGGCGGCGGCCGGGCCGCTGCGCGGTCGGAGGACGGTCAGCCGGATCTGCATCTCGCCCGCGGGTCCCTTCTGCTGGTGTGGAGCCTGGTACCGCTGCCCGGTGTCGTCGCGGGCGCGCGGGGCGGCCGCGGCGACCCTTTGGGCCACACGAGTGGCGAGTGTCCATCCTGCCATCCGTCACGGACAGTCCGCGCACCGTACCGGATTTGACGATCTTGCGATCATCGCCATGGTGGAGGCGACGGAGGGTCAGGTCAACCGGTGCGGCGAGGGCCCCGTCGGCGGGCCCGCCGAACCGGTCCGGGAACTCCCCTAGGGGATGTCCCCCAACCCCTCCGGGATGGCCTGCCGGTCGCCCCAAAAACCTGAACGGACACCGTTAGAGTGGCCGCAGACACGGGCCCGGCAGGCTCACCGCACCGGCGGAGGAGCGCCCCGCGCGGGCGGCACGACGAGGAGTGCGACAGGTGCGGCCAGTCGGCAGCAAGTATCTGCTTGAGGAGACCCTCGGACGGGGTGCCACCGGGACGGTCTGGCGCGGCCGGGTGCGCCCCGACGTCCAGGTGCCCGGCAGCGAGCCCGGGCAGCTGGTGGCGATCAAGGTGCTGCGCGAGGAACTGGCGTCCGACCCGGACGTCGTGATGCGCTTCCTGCGCGAGCGCTCGCTGCTGCTGCGGCTGACCCACCCGAACATCGTCCGGGTCCGCGACCTGGTGGTCGAGGGCGAGCTGCTGGCCCTGGTGATGGACCTGATCGACGGCCCCGACCTGGCCCGATACCTGCGTTCCAACGGCCCGTTCAGCCCGATCGCCGGCGCCCTGCTGATGGCCCAGGTCGCGGACGCGCTGGCGGCCAGCCACGAGGACGGGATCGTCCACCGCGACCTCAAGCCGGCCAACGTGCTGCTCGCCTCCACGGTGCTGGACGGCACCGAGCAGATGCACCCGATGCTGACCGACTTCGGCATCGCCCGCCTCGCCGACTCCCCGGGCATCACCCGCACCCACGAGTTCGTCGGCACCCCCGCCTACATCGCGCCGGAGTCCGCCGAGGGCCGCCCGCAGACCTCCGCGGTGGACGTCTACGGCGCCGGGATCATGCTGTACGAGCTGGTCACCGGCCGCCAGCCGTTCCAGGGCGACAGCGCGATCGCGCTCCTCCACGCCCACCTGGCGCAGGAGCCGCAGCGGCCCAGCACCATGCCCGAGCCGCTGTGGACGGTGATCGAGCGCTGCCTGCGCAAGGACCCGGCGCAGCGGCCGTCCGCGACCTCGCTGGCCCGCGCGCTGCGGGTGGTGGCGGCCGGCGTCGGGGTGCACGCCTCCCCGTCGGCGGTGGACGAGGCGCTCGCGGTCGGCTCGCTGCTGCTGCCGGACCCGCGCCCGACCTCCGTCCCGAGTGCCGGCGCGGGCGTCCCCGGCCTGTCGCCGGCCGCCCCGGCCGCCCCCGCGGCCCCGCAGTACGACCCGGCCGGGGCGACCCAGGTGATGGGCACCCAGCCGCCGCCCGCCCCGCCGTTCGGGGCCCCGGACCGCACCCAGGTGATGCCGCCCACCGTCGTGCCGCCGCCCCCGCCGGGCGCTCCGGGTGTTCCGGGGTCTCCGGGGGAGGAGACGCCGCACCCGTGGCAGACGCAGCTGCGGGCGGCCCGGGACCGCAACCAGCAGACCCAGGTCGGCTACTTCGGCCCGGAGGACTTCGAGGACCCGCAGGTCGCCCCGAGGCCCTTCCAGGCCGGCCCCCCCGGCTACCAGCCGCAGCCGCCGGCCGGCTACCACCCGGACCAGCGGCGCCAGGGCCCGCCGCCGCCCGGGTACGCCCAGCGGCCGCCGGTGGCCCCGCCGCCCTACCAGGGCGGTCAGGGCTACCAGGCCGGGCAGTCCGGTCACGGCGGCCCGCCGCAGCCCGGGCCCGGTGGACGCCCGCAGCCGCCCGGCGGCTACCGGCCGGCCCCGGCCGCGTACGGGCAGTCGCAGGGCGGCTACCCGCCCCCGCCCGCCCCGGTCCCGCGCCGGGCCGAGCCGCCGGCGCCGCAGCACCGCGAATCGCCGCAGCACCGCGAGCCCCCGCAGCGCCGGGACGAGCCGCGTCGGGACGAGCCGCGCGAGCAGGACCGCCGCGAGCCCGCCCCGCCGCGCGAGCGGCGCCCGCGCAGCCGCAACCGGATGTACATCCCCGGGCTCGGCTGCCTCAAGGGGTGTCTGGTGGTGGTGCTGGTGCTGGTGGTGGCCGGGGTGGCGCTGTGGAACTTCACGCCGCTGCCGCACTACTGGGACAACATCCAGGGCTGGTTCAACACCGTGCGCGACTGGGCGGACGCCCTGTTCGGCAGCTCGAAGAACTGACGCCGGGCCAGGCCCTGCCGTGCGGGCCCGCCCGGTCCAGGGCCGGGCCCGCGCGGCGGGATTGACGCTTTGTCGACAATTCGCAAGATTTCTCGCCCGCGCGGGCCGCCCAGGGCCCTCGGGCGGCCCGCGCGGGGCGCCGGGGCGCGTAGGTTGGTCGCTGTTGTCCCGCCCCATCGAGCGCACCGGACCCCCGGGCGCGCTCCCGCGCCGCCCACGGAGCAGCATTGGCACGCAAGATCGGCAGCCGGTACACCGTCCACCAGGTGATCGGCCGGGGTTCGGCCGGGACGGTCTGGCTCGGTGAGGGGCCCGACGGCCCGGTGGCGGTCAAGCTGCTGCGCGAGGACCTGGCCGCCGACCAGGTGCTGGTCGGCCGCTTCGTCCAGGAGCGCGCCGCGCTGACCAGCCTCGACCACCCCCGGGTGGTCGGCGTGCGTGACATGGTCGTGGACGGCAGCGACCTCGCCCTGGTGATGGAGCTGGTCCAGGGCACCGACCTGCGCTCCCGGCTGGAGCGTGACGGCGCGCTCCCGCCGCAGACCGCCGCCTCGGTCATCGCGGACGTCGCCGACGGCCTGGCCGCCGCGCACGCCGCCGGCATCGTCCACCGCGACGTCAAGCCGGAGAACGTCCTGCTCGACCTCGCCGCCGCCCCCGGCCCCGGCGGCGCCCCGCGCGCCAAGCTCACCGACTTCGGCGTGGCCCGCCTGGTCGACGCCCCGCGCCGCACCCGGGCCACCCGGATCATCGGCACCCCCGACTACCTCGCCCCGGAGATCATCGAGGGCCTGGAGCCGCGCGCCGCCGTCGACATCTACGCCCTCGCCACCGTGCTGTACGAGCTGCTGGCCGGGTTCACCCCGTTCGGCGGCGGCCACACCGGCGCGGTGCTGCGCCGGCACGTCACCGAGCAGGTGCCGCCGATCCCCGGCCTGCCGGACGGGCTGTGGCGGATCATCTCCGAGTGCCTGGCCAAGGCCCCGGCCTCCCGGCTGCGGGCCGCCGAGCTGGCGGCCCGGCTGCGCGAGCAGCTGCCCTCGCTGGCCGGCCTGCCGGTGCTGGCCGTGCCCTCCCAGGGCCGCGCCCCGGCGGAGGAGGCGCTGACCCCCGGTGAGGCCGTGTACGCCGAGGTGGACGCCGGCCCGGGAATCCACAAGCGCCGCCGGGGCCCGGCCGTCCCGCTGGTGCCCGGCGTCGCCCCCGACTCCACCCGGGACACCCACACCAGCCTGCGCCGCCCCTCCGCGGACGAGCTGGCCGCGTACGCCGCGGAGTCCCGTGCCCAGCGCACCGCCCCGGGCACCGGGCACCGCCGGGACCGGCAGGCGCTGCTGCGCCGCCGCCGGGTGCTGGCCGTCCTGCTGGCCACCGTCCTGCTGCTGGCGGGCGCCGCCGCGGCCTGGACGGCCTTCGCGGCCACCGCCCCGGACGCCGGTCACCCGGCCCGTCCGACGGTGTCCGGCACGGCCCCGCGGGCGCCGTAGCGGGCCGTCGGGCGGGTACCGCGAGAGCCGGAGGACCCCGGTGTCGTCATGACCACCCCCGGAACCATTACCCTGGGGGCGTGGCAGCCGTCGATCCTTCCGAAGAGCTCAAGAACCTCGAAACGACCATGGGGTCGATCGAGGCCGTCCTCGACCTGGACAAGATCCGGGCCGACATCGCTGTCCTGGAGGAGGCGGCAGGCGCCCCCAACCTGTGGGACGACATCGCGAACGCGCAGAAGGTGACCAGCCGGCTCTCCTTCCTCCAAGGCGAACTGCGCAAGGTCGAGGGCCTGCGCAGCCGCATCGACGACCTGGGCGTGCTGTTCGAGCTGGCCGAGGCCGAGGACGACGCGGACACCCGGGTCGAGGCCGAGTCCGAACTCGTCTCCCTCCAGAAGGCGGTCGAGGAGCTGGAGGTCCGCACCCTCCTGTCCGGCGAGTACGACGCCCGCGAGGCGCTGATCAACATCCGCGCCGAGGCCGGTGGCGTCGACGCCGCCGACTTCGCCGAGCAGCTGATGCGCATGTACCTGCGCTGGGCCGAGCGGCACGGGTACCCCACCGAGGTGTACGACACCTCGTACGCCGAAGAGGCCGGCATCAAGTCCGCGACCTTCACGGTCAAGGCGCCGTACGCCTACGGCACCCTGTCGGTCGAGCAGGGCACCCACCGCCTGGTCCGCATCTCGCCCTTCGACAACCAGGGCCGCCGGCAGACCTCCTTCGCCGGTGTCGAGGTGCTCCCGGTCGTCGAGCAGTCCGACCACGTCGACATCGACGAGGGCGACCTGCGGATCGACGTCTACCGCGCCTCCGGCCCCGGCGGCCAGGGCGTCAACACCACCGACTCGGCGGTGCGCATCACGCACCTTCCGACCGGTGTCGTGGTCTCCTGCCAGAACGAGCGCTCGCAGATCCAGAACAAGGCGTCCGCGATGAACGTCCTCCAGGCGAAGCTGCTGGAGCGGCGCCGCCAGGAGGAGCGGGCGGCGATGGACGCGCTCAAGGACAGCGGCAGCTCCTGGGGCAACCAGATGCGCTCCTACGTGCTGCACCCGTACCAGATGGTCAAGGACGTCCGGACGGAGTACGAGGTCGGCAACCCGCAGGGCGTGCTGGACGGCGACATCGACGGCTTCATCGAGGCCGGCATCCGATGGAGGAAGCAGCGGGAAACCGCGAGCTGAGCGTGAGGATGCCGGCCTCGATGAACATCAAGCACAGCATCGAGGCCGGCATCCGCTGGCGCAAGCAGCGCGAGACCGCCGCGCAGTAGGCGCAGGCATACGAAAGGGCCCCCGACCGCAGTGGTCGGGGGCCCTTTCGTATGCCTCGGTGGGTTCAGGCCAGTGCCTGCCGGGCGATCAGCGCCACCGCGAGCAGACCGGCCAGCAGGGCCAGCAGCATCGCGGGGGAGAACGCCGCGAACGGACCCTGCTGCTCCTGCAGCCGGGCCCGGTTGGCGCGGCAGACCGCGCAGCGCCCGTCACTCACGCGGCCGTTGCAGTTGGCGCACACCAGATGGTCGCAGGTCATGCGATCTCCTCCTCGCTGCTACAGCCAACGCACCGGACGGGGCTTTGGTTCCTCTTCTTGCCCTGTGCGGGGGAGCGCCCGAACACGGACGCCACCTCCACTCTGCCAGGTTCTGACCGTTCCGGCTCCCGGGCTGTGAGATGCCTCCCAATTTTCGGGGCATAACCAGACATTCTCCCCCAGATTTCGACGGCTGTCCTGGGCGGGCCCTGCACGCCGACCGACGATTCGCGTATGGTCCCAGACCGGGAGCGGCCCTTTCCGCTCCCGCCACCCGCCCCAGGGCCGGGCGCCCGGGGTGGACCGACCGAGGACTGGCGCCGCCTAGGATGGCCTCCGTGATGCAGCCGTGATCAGATTCGACAACGTCTCCAAGACCTATCCCAAGCAGAACCGTCCCGCCCTGGACAACGTCTCGCTGGAGATCGAGAAGGGTGAGTTCGTCTTCCTGGTCGGCTCGTCCGGCTCGGGCAAGTCCACCTTCCTGCGCCTGTGCCTGCGCGAGGAGCGCCCCTCCACGGGCGAGGTGCACGTGCTGGGCAAGGACCTCGGCAAGCTGTCCAACTGGAAGGTGCCGCACATGCGCCGCCAGCTGGGCACCGTCTTCCAGGACTTCCGCCTGCTGCCCAACAAGACGGTCGCGCAGAACGTCGCCTTCGCCCTCGAAGTGATCGGCAAGCCCAAGAGCGCCATCAACAAGGTGGTGCCCGAGGTGCTGGAGCTGGTCGGCCTCGGCGGCAAGGAGGACCGCATGCCGGGCGAGCTGTCCGGTGGTGAGCAGCAGCGCGTGGCGATCGCCCGCGCGTTCGTGAACCGTCCGATGCTGCTGATCGCGGACGAGCCCACCGGCAACCTCGACCCGCAGAACTCGGTCGGCATCATGAAGCTGCTCGACCGCATCAACCGCACCGGCACCACGGTGCTGATGGCCACCCACGACCAGGCCATCGTCGACCAGATGCGCAAGCGCGTCATCGAGCTCGACAAGGGGCTGCTCGTCCGCGACCAGGCCCGCGGCGTCTACGGATACCAGCACTGACCGACCGGCGCAGCCGGCGCTGAACCCGTAGGGCCGTCCGCCCGCGTCGCCAGACCAGCAGTACCGACCCTGGAGTTGTTACCCGCATGCGTGCCCAGTTCGTCCTGTCGGAGATCGGTGTGGGTCTCCGCCGCAACCTGACGATGACCATCGCGGTCGTGGTCAGTGTCGCGCTCTCCCTCGCCCTGGCCGGTTCCTCGCTCCTGGTCCGCGACCAGGTGAACTCCATGAAGGGGTACTGGTACGACAAGGTCGAGGTGAGCATCTACTTCTGCACCAAGTCGGACGCGCGCAACTCGCCGCAGTGCGACAAGGGTGCGGCCACCGACCAGCAGGTGCAGGACATCAAGGCCCAGCTGGACAAGATGGACTCGGTGGTCCAGTCGTCGGCCTTCGAGAGCTCCGCCGAGGCGTACAAGCACTGGAAGGAGATGAACCCGGACAACCCGCTCATCTCCGTCCTGGGCCCGGACGCGATGCCGCAGTCCTGGCGGGTCAAGCTGAACGACCCGACCAAGTACGACGTCATCCAGAGCGCCTTCGCCGGCAAACCCGGCGTCAAGTCGGTGGAGGACCAGCGGAAGATCCTGGAGAACCTGTTCGGCCTGCTCAACGGCCTCCAGACGGCGGCCTTCGTGATCATGGTGCTGATGCTGTTCGTCGCCCTGCTGCTGATCGTCAACACCGTCCGGGTGTCGGCGTACAGCAGGCGGCGCGAAACCGGCATCATGCGCCTGGTCGGTGCCTCGAACTTCTACGTCCAGATGCCGTTCATCGCCGAGGCCGCGTTCTCCGCGCTGCTCGGCGCGGCCATGGCCTCCGGGCTGCTGGTCGGCGGGCACTTCTTCGTCCAGAACTGGCTGGCCGACCGGGTGCAGTTCATCCACTTCATCGGCCTCGGCTCGGTGCTCGCGGTGATACCGCTGCTGATCGTGGTCGGTATGGGCATGGCCGGCGTGGCGGCGTTCTTCACCCTGCGCAAGTACCTCAAGGTCTGACCACCTCCGGCCCCGGCGGCCCCGGACGGCACTGCGCCGTCCGGGGCCGCCGTCGTTTCGCCCGCCGTTGTGGCCCGTCGCGCCCGACACGGTGTCTACACTCCGGTGCCATGCTGGAAACTCCGCGCAGGGCACGTCAGGTGGCCACCCTCAGCCTGGTGTTCGGTGTCGTGCTGATCGCCGGGGCCGCCACCGGCGCCTGGGGCGACCCGCCACGGCACCCGGCCGCCGGCGCCGCCCCGGTCGCGGGCGCCGCCCCGGGCCTCCCGGCGGACCCGGCCGGCACCGCGCTGTCCGAGCAGCAGGCCGAGCACCTGCTCGGGGCCAACGGCGACCGCTGGGGCGCGTACTACAGCGCCCAGGAGTACGCCGCGTTCAGCCAGGGACTGGACGGCCGCTACCTGGGCGTCGGGCTCTCGGTCGGCCGCGGCGAGGACGGCGCCACCGCGGTCTCCCAGGTCGCGCCCGCCGGGCCCGCCGCCACGGCCGGGATCGAGGCCGGCGACCGGCTGCTGCGGATCGACCAGGACCAGGCCGACCACCTGCCGGTCACCGAGGTGGTGGCCCGGCTGCGCGGGCGCGACGGCGAGCGCGGGGTGGGCTCCGAGGTCACCCTCGCCGTGCGGCGCGGTGCCGGCGAGGTCCGCGAACTGCGGCTGCGGCGCGCCCTGTTGGACAGCCGGCAGGTCACCGCCGAGCAGCTGGAGAAGGGCGTGCTGCGGATCGCCGTACGGGCCTTCACCAGCGGCGTGACCGATCAGGTGCGCGCCGCTCTGCGCGCCCCGCACGCCGGTGTGGTGCTCGATCTGCGCGGCAACTCGGGCGGGTTGGTCGAGGAGGCCGCCGGCACCGCCGGGATCTTCCTGGACGGCGGCCCGGTCGGCTCGTACCAGGAGCGCGGCGAGACCAGGGAGTTGACCGCCCCGCCCGGGGGCGACCAGCGCACCCCGCTGGTGGTGCTGGTCGACGGCGGCACGATGAGCGCCGCCGAACTGCTCACCGGCGCGCTCCAGGACCGCAGCCGCGCCGTGGTGGTGGGCTCCCGGACCTTCGGCAAGGGCACCGTCCAGCAGCCCAGCCGGCTCGCCGACGGCGCCGTGCTGGAGCTGACCGTCGGCCGCTACTACACCCCGGCCGGCCGCTCCCCGGAGGGCTCCGGCCTGACCCCGGACGTCCCGGCGGCGGCCGGCGAGGACGCCGACGCGCTCGCCCTGCGGGTGCTGGCCGGGCTCGGCACCCGCGCCTAAAGGGGCTGCCCCGAACCGGCCGAAGTGCGAGAATGGCCGCGCTATGGCAAAGGAAACCGGACAGAAGCTGATCGCGCAGAACAAGAAGGCGCGACACGAGTACACGATCCTCGACACCTATGAGTGCGGCCTCGTGCTCACCGGCACGGAGGTGAAGTCACTGCGCGAGGGGCGGGCCAACCTGGTCGACGGCTACGCCTACATCCAGAACCACGAGGCCTGGATCGACAACGTGTTCATCCCCGAGTACACCCAGGGGACGTGGACCAACCACGCGGCCCGGCGCAAGCGCAAGCTGCTGCTGCACCGGCTGGAGATCCGCAAGATCGAGAGCACGGTCCGCGACGCGGGCCACACGCTCGTCCCGCTCTCGCTGTACTTCAAGGACGGCCGGGTGAAGCTCGAACTGGCGCTCGCGGTCGGCAAGAAGCTGTACGACAAGCGGCAGACGCTGCGCGAGAAGCAGGACACCCGCGAGACGGCCCGCGCGGTGGCGGCCGCCCGGCGGCGCCAGGGTTAATCCGCTGGACCCTCACCCGCCGCCTCGCGTACTATGGCGTCAGCAACACGGACGGTCACCGTCCGGCTGTTTCTCAACAAAACATGGGGATGATCGGTTTCGACAGGGGATGTTGAAACAGGGGAAGCGAGCCGAGGAACGCGGCAATGATCTCGTTAACCACGTGTCGCAAAAAAATAATCGCCAACTCTAAGCGCGATTCCCAGCAGTTCGCTCTCGCTGCCTAATAAGCACCGATAGCGCTTGGGTGTCAGACCGGGGAGTTCCCGACCCGGACCCTGGCATAATCTAGGGAACTCAACCGTCCGCCCGGGCTGCGAGGGTGGATGGGAAATCAAACAGCAGCTGGGCCTGTTGGCGGCTTGTCCGTGTGACTGCCAGGGCCGAGAAAATCACAGCGGACTGCGCTCGGAGAAGCCCTGAATTAACTCCACTGGACCCGGGTTCGATTCCCGGCATCTCCACCACCCCATGTTGACAGTGAAGGGCCGCCCCCCCCGGAGGGGTG
>NZ_JBHXTQ010000065.1:0-50410 GCF_042677305.1 Kitasatospora sp. NPDC127121
GGGGACCCTGTGGGAGAGTAGGACGCCGCCGAACAATCATTCACAGAGAACCCCCATCCGGGAAACCGGATGGGGGTTCTTTGCATTTCCGGGGCCGTGGCCTGGTGGCCGGCTCTTTTCCGATGGGCAGCGTACGGCGGCGGGGCGCAGGACGGACAGGCCCCGGGGTGTCGCATGCGTGTTCGTGGGGGGCGCGTCGGCGCGGGTGGATGCGGGAAGAACAGGGGGAGAGGTCGCCTCTCGGATGCCCTGGAGGACCGATGCGCCGGAACGGACGGGTGGCGGATGCCCTGCTCGCGTTGCTGAGCCGGGACTGGCTGGGAGTGCCGGTCGCGGTGCTGGTGGTGGGTGTGGGGGCCGGGCTGGTCGGGGGCGGTGCGGGCTGGCTGGTGGCGCTCGGGTGCTTAATGGTGGCTGTGGGTGTGATGCTGGCGGTCGGCGCGGTGCGGCATCTGGTGCTGGTGGGCCGGGGAGTGGGGGCGGGCGGGGAGCCGGGGCGGCTGGTCGGGGTGGGCGGGCGCCGGATGCACGTCCTCGCGGAGGGGGTTGCCGGGGATGGGCCGACGGTGGTCTGGATGCCGGGCGGGCACGCGCCGGGCGAGGAGTTCGGGCAGTTGCACACGATGATGGCGGCCCGGACCCGCTCGGTGCTGGTCGACCGGTTCGGCTCGGGCTGGAGTGAGGTCGGGCCCTTCCCGAGGACGACGGCGGCCGAGGCGGAGGAGCTGGTGGCCGCGCTGGAGGCGGCGGGGGAGCGGGCCCCGTACGTGTTCGTCGGCCATTCCTTCGGCGGGCTGCTGGTCGCGAATGCCGCCAGGCGGCGGCCGGATCTGGTGGCCGGACTCGTGTTGCTGGATCCGACGCCCCTGGAGGTGATCGCCTTCGCGCCGCCCAACCGGTTGGTCGCGGGCATGCGCCGGGAGTTCCTGCTGACGGCGGTGCGGCACCTGTTCGGTGCTCACCGGGGCCGCGGCCGTGGCGCTCGGACCGGCCACTACTGCGCCGCCGCGTCGATCTTCGCGGAGCTCTCGCCCGCCGGCCTGGCGGAGGTGGGCTGGGAGACCGTGGTCTACGACGGGGACCTCGGCGACCTGCCGCTGGTGCTGGTCATACCCCGCGACCTCACGGGCGGGGAGACGGTGCTGGCCGCCGCCGGGGACGCCGCCGAGGCCGAGCGGATCGGCCGGTTCTACCTCGGGGCCCGGACCCGCTACCTGGCGGCGTCGACCGCGTCCCGGGTGGTGCACACGCCGGCGGGAACCGGCCATGACTTCCCGACCGAGGAGCCCGGGTTCGTGGTCGGGGTGGTCGCGGATCTGGTGAGCGAACTGCGCACCCTCAGCCCATGACCGTGCGGGCGGAGCCGGTCCGGACCGGGCGGCGGCGGGAGAACGCGCCCAGGTCGACGACGTTGCCGGTGTGCTCGCAGCGGTAGCGGACCGGGTCGCCGTCGTGGTCGTGGCCGGCTTCGACCAGGTCGATCAGGGTCGCGAGGTAGCGGCCCACCAGCGGGGCGTTCTTGAACTGGTTGCCGCTCGTGCCCATGGCGACGTAGTAGCCGTCGAGGGCGGTGCGGTCGTAGATCGGGGTCCAGTCGTCGGCGACGTCGTACACGCCCGCGACGCCGACGGGCCGGTTGGGGACGGTGATCCCGGGGAAGCGGCGGGCCGCGCGGGTCACCTGGGTGCGGAAGCGGTGGGCGGTGGGGCGCGGGTCGGCCTCGTCCGGGTCGTCGATCCACTCCGGCGGGTCGCAGGCCGGCTGGGTGCCGCCGATGAGCAGGCGGCCCCCGGCGGCCGGGCGCAGGTAGGTGCCGAGGTCGACGTCGGCGACGACGGGAAGCGGCCCGGAGTCGATGGCGGGGCCGGCGGCGAGGTCGGTGGTGGTGGTGTCGGGCGCGGCGATCTGGTGGACCTCCTCGCGCAGGGGACGTACCCCGATGGTGAAGTCGCTGCCGACACCCGCCAGCCGGTTGAGGCCCCCCGACCACGGGCCGGCGGCGTTGACCACGACCGGCGCGGCGATCCGGGCCCCGTCGGCCAGGCGGAGGCCCGCCACGCGGTCCGAGCGCCGGTCGACAGCCACCACGGTGCGGTGGAACAGGAAGCGCGCACCCAGCTCGCCCGCCGCATCGGCGAGGTTCTGGGCCGCGAGCTGCGGGTCGTCGACGAACCCGGCGTCCGGGGTGAACAGAGCACCGAGTTCACCGGCCGGGCCGTCGAAGAAGGCGTCGTCGTCCACGGGCTTCGGCGGCCAGTACCGTCCGGCGTCGATCCCGGGCAGGCGCTCGCGCAGGGCGGCGGTGTCCCACCGTTCGTACGGGACGCCGGCCAGGTCGAACAGGGCCGTGGTGTCGGCGGGTTCGGGGAAGGGCGGGTCGAGCAGCACGGCGCCGGTGCGGCGGAAGGCCGCGAGCGGGCGGCGGCCGGTGGTGAGCCCGAGGTGCTCGGGCCAGGACGCCCACAGGTGGAGGGACTCCCAGGCCGTGGCGACGCCGTCGAAGGTGGAGTAGTTGAACCGGACGATCGCGCTGGACGCGCCGGTCGATCCGTGGCCGGGCGCGCCGGCCTTGTCCACGACGACCACCTGCCGTCCGGTGCGGGCGAGTTCGAGGGCGACGGCGGTGCCGATCACCCCGGCCCCGACCACCACCGCGTCGGGTCGGTCGACGGTCATCGGGACCTCCGGGAGGGCGGTGGGCCGGACAGGCGGGGGACGGCGGCGAGGAGCTCCCGCGTGTAGGGGTGCTGCGGGTCGCGCAGGAGGGCGTCGGTGGGGCCCGTTTCGACGATCCGACCGAGCCGCATCACCGCCACCGTATCGGAGACGTAGCAGACCGCGGGCAGGTTGTGGCCGATGAACAGCATGGACAGGCCGAGCCGTCGCTGGAGTTCGCGGATCGTGTTGAGGACGGACGCCTGCACCGAGACGTCGAGGGCCGAGGTGATCTCGTCGGCGATCAGGAGGCCGGGTCCGACGGCCAGGGCGCGGGCGACGGCGACCCGTTGGCGCTGGCCGCCGGACAGCTGCCGGGGCAGGCGGCCGGCGAGCCGGGGGTCCAGCCCGACGAGGTCGAGCAGCTCGGCGACGCGCTCGGTACGGGCGTGCCGGTCGAGCCGGTGGAAGACGGTGACGGCCTCGACGAGGCTCTGGCGGACGGTCATCCGGGGGTCGAGCGCGGTGTCCGGGTCCTGGAGGACGATCTGGACCAGTCGGCCGAGCCGGCGCCGGGCACGGACAGTGTGGACCCGCACGTCCTGGCCGTCGACGAGGACCCGGCCGCCGTGCACGGGGGCGAGCCCGACGATCGCGCGGGCCAGGGTCGACTTCCCCGAGCCGGACTCGCCGACGAGCCCGAGCGTGGTGCCGGCCGGGACCTCCAGGGAGACGCGGTCCACGGCGGTGACCGGGCCGCGCGGGCCGTGGTGGCGGACGGTGAGGTCGCAGAGCCGCAGGCTGGTCATGACGGGTCCGCCTCCACCTGATGTTCCGTCGCCTGGTCTGCTGTTGTCTCCACCGGCTGGGGGTTCCAGCAGGCGACCTGCTGGAGCGCGTCGACGTCGTCCAGCCGCGGAGCCTCCCGGGCGCAGCGGTCGAGCCGGTACGGGCAGCGGGGCTCGAACGGGCAGCCCGGGGTGGGGGCGATCGGGTCGGGCGGCGCGCCCGCCACGGTGGGCAGCGGCCGGTCGCGCTCTGCGGTGAGGTCCGGCACCGAGGCGACCAGGGCCCGGGTGTAGGGGTGCCGGGCGGCGGTGGGGAGCCGGTCGGCGGGGAGGGCCTCGACGATGGAGCCCGCGTACATCACCAGGACGCGTTCGCAGAATCCGCTCACGAGCGCGATGTCGTGGCTGATGAACAGGACGGCGGCGGAGGTGTCCCGCCGCAGGTCGGAGAGCAGGTCGGTGATCTGCCGCTGCACGGTGGTGTCGAGGGCGGTCGTCGGCTCGTCGGCGATGATCAGGCCGGGCCGCATCATCAGGCCGGCGGCGATCATGACGCGCTGGCGCTGGCCGCCGGAGAGCTGGTGGGGGCGTGACCGCAGCAGGGTGGGGGGCAGGGCCACCCGGTGCAGGGCGTCCTCGGCGTCCCGCAGGGCCTGGGTGCGGCTCGTGCCGAGATGGGTACGGGGTGCCTCGGTGAGCTGGGTGGCGATCCGGAGTGACGGGTTGAGTGCCGTGGCCGGGTTCTGGAAGACCATGGCCAGGCCGGTCGCGAGGTGCCGGTCGCGCTGCTTCGGCGTCATGGCGTCCAGGTCGGCGCCGAGCAGCCGGAGGGTGCGGTGGGAGACCCGGGCGCGCTCGGGGAGCAGGTCGGCGATCGCGAGCGCGGTGAGCGACTTGCCGGAGCCGGACTCGCCGACGAGTCCGACGATCTCGCCCGGCCGCAGGGAGAGGCTCACGCCGCGGACGGGCCGGATCACGCCGTCGGGGGTGGGGAGTTCGACGCTCAGGTCCTCGACCTGGAGCACGAGACCGTCCTCGGCGGGCCCGCTCGGCGGGATCGGCGCGATCGGTCGCAGGGGCGTACGGGCCGCCGGGTTGCGCCGGGCGGCGCCTCCTGCCAGGACCTCGCCGAGCAGTTGGAACGTCACCGCCGCGTAGAGGATGGCCAGGCCGGGGGCGAGGGCGGGCAGCGGCTGGGCGTAGATCCGGTCGAGCCCCTGGTTGAGCAGTTGCCCCCAGTCGTAGCCGGGCGGCTGGACGCCCAGGCCGAGGAAGCTCAGCCCGGAGAGCGCGACCAGGGAGGTGCCCGCCGCCGTGGTCGCGCTCAGCAGCAGCGGTTCGGCGATGTTGGGCAGGACGTGCCGCCACAGCAGCCGGTGCCGGCGCAGGCCGAGGACCCGGGCCGAGGCCAGGTGGTCGGTGCCCGCGACGGTGGCGGCGAGGGTCTGGGCGAGCCGGGCGAAGCCGGGTACACCGGCGACGGCGAGGGCGAGCATCGCCCCGGCCGCGCCCGCGCCGAACACGACCGCGAGGAAGAGCGCGACCAGGAGTGCGGGGAAGGCGAGCAGGAGGTTGATCACTGCCGCGAGCAGGCGGCGGGCGCGGGGGCCGACGACGGCGGTGGACGCGCCGAGGAGGATGCCGGTGCTCGCGCCGATCGCGGTCGCGGCCAGCGCGAGCAGCAGGGAGGGCCGGGTGGCGGTGAGGACTCGGGCGAGGAGGTCCCGTCCGAGGTTGTCGGTGCCGAAGGGGTGGGCGGTGGAGGGGCCTTGCAGTACCGCCGAGGGGTCGGGGAGGTCTGCCGCCGCGCCCCAGAGGAGCGGGCCGGCCAGCGCGAGCACGATCAGAGAGGCCAGCATGGCGGTGGTGGCCCAGGCCATGGGCGAGCGGAGGTACCTGGTGGGAAGGGGCATCGGCACCTCAGCTCTCCCGGATCGTCGAGCGCGGGTCGAGCAGCGCCAGCAGCACGTCGACCAGGAGCGCGGCGAGCAGGACGGTCGTGCCCAGGATCAGCACCATCGCCTGGATCACCGGGTAGTCCTGCGAGCTCACGGACTGCGCCAGGGCCGAACCGATGCCGGGCCAGGCGAAGACCTTCTCCACCAGCACGGTGCCGGCGATCAGGGCGGGCAGCAGGCCTCCGGCGACGGTGAGTGCGGCGGTGGCCATGTTCGGCGCCGCGTGCCGCAGGTAGCGGCGTAGCGGTGACAGCCGTTTTCCACGGGCGGTGCGCAGGTAGTCCTCGGACAGCACTTTCAGCGCCTCCACCCGGACGATGCGCACCAGGACGGCGGTGGGCGCGACGGAGAGCGCGAGGACCGGCAGGACGAAGGATCCGGCGCCCGCCGTGCCGGCCACCGGCAGCAGTTGGAGGCCGACGGCCAGCAGCGCGGTGAGCCCGGCGGCCAGGACGAAGTCGGGGATCCCGGCCAGGCCGGCGGTGAGCGTCGTGAACGCCAGCTCGCTGCGCGGGTGCCGGCCGTCCCGGGTGCGGACGGCGGCGAGCAGGCCGCAGGGCAGGGCGACGGCGAGGGTGACGAGGAAGGCCAGGCCGGCGATTTCGAGGGTGGCCGGCAGCCGGGTGCGGACGAGCTCCGCGACCGGTGTCGAGGTGACCAGCGAGGTGCCGAGGTCGCCGTGCACGAGGCCGTCGACATAGTGCCGGTACTGGGACAGGAAGGGTTCGTCGAGCCCGAGTTGGTGCCGGCGTGCGGCCACCAGGGCGGGGGAGGCGTCGACGCCGAGCGCCGCGCGGACCGGGTCTCCGGGCACCAGGCGGATCATCGCGAACGAGGCGGTGAGCACGACCCCGAGGGAGAGGAGCAGCCGGGCGGTGCGCCGGCAGAGGAACACCGTCCACGGGTGCCGCAGGAGGTGGGGCATGAGGTGCCGCGGCAGACGCGGCAGAGGCGGCGAACGACGGGGTGTGGTCACGCGGGATCCCCCGGTCATCGGTGCAGGCGGATGCTGGTGGGGATGACCTGGCCGCCGAAGGTCGTGGCGAAGGTGGTGCTGCGCCCGTACACGGTGCTGCGGCCGTCGGCGATCGGCAGGGCGTCGGCGGAGCGGAAGAGCGCGGCGGCGGCCCGGTTCCAGGTGGCGCAGCCCGCGGTGTCCGGCTCCCGAAGGGCCTGGGCGACCAGGGCGTCGTATGCGGGATTGGCCACGCCCGCGAAGTTGAGGCCCTGGGCGGGGATTGGGCCGGAGAAGAACGGGATGAAGCCGACGGGCAGGGCGAAGCCGGGGGAGGTGCCGACGACGACGTCGAAGTCGCCGGTCTGGTACATGGCGTTGACGAGGGCGGGCAGGCTCTCGGTGACCAGCTTGACGTCCGCGCCCAGGGCCGTCCAGGAGCGGGCCATCAGCTCGGCGACGGGTGCCAGCGTCGGGCCGAGGTCGGGGCTGGTGATCAGGCGCAGCCGGAGCGGTCGGCCGTTCTTCGTCAGTCGGGCGTTGGCGGCGCGGGTCCAGCCGGCGGCGCGCAGCGCCTCGGTGGCGTCCTGTGCGGGCAGGTTGGCGGCGGCGAGGTCGGCGTGGCAGACGGCGCCTTGCGCGCCGAAGTCGGTGGCGGGGGTGCCGGTGCCGCCGACGGCGACGTTGGCGAGCCCCTGGCGGTCGAGTGCGGACACCAGGGCCCGGCGCAGGGCCGGGTCGGCGAGGGGGCGGCCGGGGCGCTGGTTGAAGAAGGTCAGCCCGATGACGGTCGCCACATCGGCGGTGGCCAGGCCGTGGTCGGCGAGCCGGGCGCGGTCGGGTCCGTTGACGCTCGCGATGTCGATGCCGCCGGTGAGCAGCAGGTTGGCGGCGGTGGAGGCCTGGGGCAGCACGGAGATGACGATGCGGGCGGGGAGGCCGGGTTCCGCCGTGGTCGCCCCGGCGGGCCCCCAGGTGTAGTCGTCGCGCACGGTGAACTCGTACGGGCCGCCCGGGGTGTAGTGGGTCAGCACGTACGGTCCGGTGCCCCGGGTGGAGCGGTCCAGCGACTGGGGCCGGTCGAGGCCGGCGGGGCAGACGATCGGCAGCAGTCCGAGGGTGCGGGTGAGGAAGGGGAAGGGGGCGGTGGTGGTCGCCGTCACGGTGCCGGTCGAGTCGTCGGCGCTCGCGGTGTACGGGACGGTGGGCAGGACGGTCTGGGCGCCGGCGAGCTGGTGGGCCGGGTCGCCGGCGTAGGTGAGTGCGCGGGCGACGGCCGTGGCGGTGAGGGGGGTGCCGTCGGAGCAGGTGATTCCCGGGCGGAGGGTGAAGGTGGCCGTGGTGGTGGTGGCCTCCCAGGAGGAGGCCAGGCCGGAGACCAGGGTGGCGTCGGCGGAGACGTTGACCAGCGAGTCGTAGGCGTAGCGGGCCGGAGCGGCGCCGAAGGCCGTGTACGGGTTGAAGCTGGGCGTCTCGCTGGCGGCCGCGATCCGTACGGTCCCGCGGTCCACGAGGGGACCGGTCGTGGAGGAGGGGGCGACGCTGCCGCAGCCGGTGAGTGTGCCGGCCGCGACGGCCGCGGTGGTCAGGGCAGCCGCCAGCGGGACCGGCAGGGGGCGACGGGGCATGGCGTCATGGTGCCACCGAGTGCTGACGATGGCGAGTCAACTCACCTGTACGGCAAGCCTGTTCGAAAGGTCTTGGCCGTGTGCCGCCTTGGCGGGCGGAAGGGGGCGCGGGTGGCGGGGGCCGATCCGGTTCACCCGTTAGGGGGATGCTGTGGCCGATTGTCCGCGGACCGGGGTGGCCGGGCGGCGCGTCCTCGACAGGATGGCCGGATGAGGACGAATGAACCGGGCCGGGAGATCGGTCGGCTGGCGGACCGCTACTGGGAGTTCCTGCTGGAGCGCGACCCGCTGCTGCGGGCCCGGCAGGGGCTCCCGGTCGAGTCGCTGCCGAGGGAGTCGCCGGCCGAGGCCGAGGAGCGGGCGCGGTTCGCCACGGGCGTCGTGGAGCGGGTCCGGGTGGTCGTGGAGGGGGTCCGGGCGCTCGACGGCGCGGGGCTCTGCGGCGCCGATGCCGATACGGCCGCCTTCCTCGTCGGGTCGGCCGAGCAGGAGCTGCGGGCCCACCGCTGCTACTGGCTGACGCCCGCCGTCACGCCGTACCGGCTGTTCCCGTTGTCGCAGTACGTCGATGCCGCCCTGCGGCCCCACCGCTTCGACCAACCATCCGACGCCGAAAGGTACTTGGTGCTCGTGCGTGAGCTGGCCCGGGTGGTCGGCTCGATCGGCGACAAGGCGGCGGGGCAGGCCGTGCGCGGCTTCCGGGTGCCCGCCCCGGCCCTGCCCGGGGTGCGCGCCACCCTCGCGGGCCTGCGGGCGTCGGTGGCGGAGCGCGTGGAGGTGGACGAGGGCCGGCTGGGCGGGCTGGGGCCGGCCGAGTGCGGACGGGTCCGAGACGGCGTGCGGCGGCTGGTGGAAGCCGAGTTGCTGCCGGCCTTCGACGGCCTGCTCGCCGCCGTCGACGGTCCGGACCAGCTGCGCGAGGCGCCGCAGGCCGTGGGCTGGGCGCGGTACGAAGGCGGTGAGGAGGCGTACCGGGAGTTCGTCCGGACGCACACGGGCGGTGGGACGCCGCCCGAGCGGCTGCACGAGCTCGGCCGCGAGCAGTGCCGCGAACTGGCCGAGCGGATGCGGGAGGTCCGTACCGCCCTCGGATTCCCGGGCCCCGAGGAGGAGTTCCACGAGCGGCTGCGGAGCGAGCCCCGGCTGTACGCCCGCACGCCGGAGGAGGTCGAGGCCCGCTACCGCCGGTACCTCGACCGGCTGGCGCCGCTGCTGCCGCGGTGGTTCGTTGCGCTGCCGGGCGCCCCGTACGGGCTGGCCCGGCTGGATCCGGCGCTGGAGGCGGGGCTGACGTTCGGGTACTACCAGCAGCCCACGGCGGCGGACCCGGTCGGGCGCTACCGCTACAACGGCGCGGGGCTGGAAGGGCGGTCGCTGCTGGGCGCGGCCTCGCTGATCTACCACGAGCTGGCTCCGGGCCACCACTTCCACCTGGCCCGCCAGGCGGAGAACCGGTCGCTGCCCCGGCTGCGCCGTGAAGTGGCCGGGTTCGGCGCGTTCAACGAGGGCTGGGCCGAGTACGCGGCCGGTCTGGGCTGGGAGATGGGCCTCTACGACGACCCGTGGGACGCGTACGGGCGCCTCGCGCAGGAGCGGTTCACCGCGCAGCGCCTGGTCGTCGACACCGGGCTCAACCTCGGCACCATGGGGCTGGAGCAGGCGCGGGACTTCATGCGCGCCAACTCCACCGAGGCGGACGCCCAGATCGCCTCGGACCTGCTGCGGTACTCGACGGACCTGCCCGGGCAGGCGCTGTCCTACCGTGCGGGGTATCTGGAGTTCGCCCGGCTGCGGGAGTGGGCCGAGGCCGGTCCCGGGGTCCGGGCCGAGGCCGGTCCGGGCGCCGGGTTCGAGGTGCGGGCCTTCCACGAGGCGGTCCTGGGCGGCGGCGGGCTGCCGTTTCCCGCCCTCCGGCGGCGGGTGGCACGTGAACTCGGCAGGCCCCAATGAGTAAAAAAGAATATAAGTGGATTGTCGGGTGGGTATTTGTTCGTTAATCCGAGCTACAAAAACGGGCCGAGAGCACTCGCACGAGTGAAACCGGATGGGAAGGTTTGGCTTCGACGGGCCCGGCTCGACTACGGTGAAGCGAGAGCGGGCGGTTGATCCATCGAGTGCGGAATTCATTCCGGCGGGAAATCCGGCGGGGAACGTCGAATTCCGCAGTCGGGTGCTTCCGTCCGCCTAGTCGTGCGGTGCTCCGGTGCGTCCGCAGTTGCCCGGGGTCCCTGTCATACGTCCGCGTAGAGAGGATGGAGCATCATGCCGCCCCTAGTACCGCCCTTCCTGGTCGGCCTCATCGTCGCGCCACTGGCCAAGCGTCTCCTCAAGCCGCTGGTGCGAGGCGTCGTCAAGACGTCCGTCGGCCTCGTCCTTGAGGTGAAGAAGGCGGCCCACGAGGCCGGAGAGAACATCCACGACCTCGCGGCCGAGGTGGCCGCCGAGGTGGTGGCGGCGCAGGTCTCCGCCGGCGACGGCGCAGCCCCCTCGGGTGACGGCCAGCGCGCCGCCGAGGGCGCCGCCCCGAGCAGCGGGAAGGACGAGGCCGCCGCCCGGGCCGAAGCCGAGGCGAGGAGCCCGAAGATCCGCGTGGGCGCCGGCGCCGGCAAGGTGCACTGACGGTCTGCCCGGCGACCCCGGCCGCCGCGTGAGCGCACATTCCGGTCGATTCGGAATGCGGCTCCCGCGCGGCGGCCGGCTGCGGGCCTTTCGGCAGCAGCAGTTTCCCCTCAAGAATTCCCACTTCGTCGCAGCGATCCCGTCGTGCCCGTGACGGTCTTCCTCGCGACCTCCGCAAACAGGTGATCGTACACATGCCCTCTCTGCTGGGTGCCGCAGCCGGATACCGCTCCGTGGACGTGGAAGCGGACGTGCGCCCGCGCTCGGTCATTCCGGGCCGGCAGCGCTGGGACGTCAAGCTGGTCGTCGGGCGGCCCCGGACGGCCGAAGTCCTCGCCGCGGCCCTGCGGCGCGTCCCCGGGATCAGCGAGGCGCAGGCCAGCCCGGTCACCGGTGGGGTCCTCGTCCGGCACGACGCGCGGGTGAGTGCCACGGACGTCGGCCGGATCGTCCGCAGAGCCGTCACCCTGGTCGCGCAGGGCCCGGCCGGCGCGGGACACCAGGCGCCCGACCGGCCCGGCGCCCAACCGGCTCCGCGGGTGGACCGCGGCGTCGTCGTGCGCCCCGTGCTCGCCGTCGGGGGCGGCGTGGCGGCCGCCGTCGCGCTGATCCGCGGGTCGGCGCTGAGCAGGCAGCTGGTCGCGCTGGGCGGCGTGGCGGCGGCGACCGCGGCCGTCGCCCGGAAGGCCTGGCGCCGGACGGTCGACACGACCCGGGAGCTGTCCGGGGCCGGAGCCGAACGCCACCCCCTGCTGGAGATCGTCGGACCGCACCGCCGACGGCTGCGCCGCGCCTGCGCGCTGTCGGTCGCCTGCCAGGTCTCGGAGATGGCGCTGGGCACCTTCCTCGGCTGGACGGGACTGGTGCTCATCAAGGGCGAGGCCGCGCCGCTGGTCAGCCTCGGCCTGGCCACCGCGTCCGCCCAACTCTGGGGTCTGGCCGGGCTGGTGGCGGCCGCCTGCGCCGCCGTGGCGGGCCTGTCGTACGCGTCGAACCTCCAGTGGCGCGCGCTCGGCCAGGACATCGAGCACGACTGGCGCAGCCGGACGTACGCCCACGTGCAGCACCTCGAACTGCGGCACCTGGAGGGCGAGCGGACCAGCCGGGTGGCCGGTGTGCTCACCGAGGACGTCGGTCAGCTGGGCGCGTTCTTCGCGACCTCGGCCAACGACGTGCTGCACCTGGGCACCAGTCTGGCCATCCTGGTGCCGGTGTTCCTGCTGATGGCGCCGCAGATCGCCTGGATCGCGTTCCTGCCCATCCCGGTCATCGCCTGGCTCTCCTTCCGCTACCAGGAGAAGGTCGCGGGCGACTACGCCGTCTCCGGTGAGCACCGGGCCCGGCTGCACAGCCAGCTGGTCAACACGCTGGAGGCCGGTGCCACCGTCAAGAGCTTCTGCACCGAGGACTACGAGGCCGAACGCATCGACGGGTTGAGCGCGGTCGCCCAGGACAGCCGGCACCAGACCGACCGGAGCACGATCCGCCACGCCGAGACCGTCCGGGCCTGCACGACCGCCTCGATGGCCGGCACCCTGCTGGTCGGCGGCCGCGCGGTGCTCAACGGCACGCTGCGCTTCGAGGTGTTCAGCCCGTTGATCGGGCTGCCCCAGATGGTGCTGTTCCGGATGAGCCGGCTCGGCGGCATCGTCGACCAGTACCAGCGCACCCTGGCCGCCTACGACCGGGTCCAGCGGCTGCGGGCCCTGCCCGTCGAGGCCGAAGGCACCGGCGGACCGCTCGACGTCGAGAAGGTCCAGGGCGAGATCGTCCTCGACGACGTGACCTTCGCCTACCCCGGCCGGCCGCCGGCGCTGGAGAACCTCTCGCTGACCATCCCCGCCGGGCAGGTCACCGCCCTCGTCGGCGCCACCGGCTCCGGCAAGACGACCGTCGCCAAGCTGCTGATGCGCTTCCAGGACGCTGAGTCCGGCGCCGTGTTGCTCGACGGGCGGGACGTGTCCGACGTGCCGCGCCGGGACCTGCGCGACGCGATCGGGTTCGTCGCCCAGGACCCGTTCCTCTTCGACGGCAGCATCGCCGACAACATCCGCTACGGCAGCTTCGCCGCCTCGGACGAGGCCGTCGTCGAAGCGGCCGCGACGGCCGAGGCGCACACCTTCATCGCGACGCTGCCGGACGGCTACGACACGGTGATCGGCGAACGCGGCGCCGCGCTCTCGGGCGGCCAGCGGCAGCGGATCGCCCTGGCCCGCGCGATCCTCAAGGACGCGCCGGTCGTCATCCTCGACGAGGCCACCTCCGCCGTGGACAACGAGACCGAGGCCGCCATCCAGCGCACGCTCCGCGGCTTCGCGGTCGACCGGACGATGGTCATCATCGCCCACCGGCTCTCCACCGTCCGCCACGCCGACCGGATCTACGTCATGGACAAGGGCGGCGTCGTGGCCGAACAGGGCACCCACGACGAACTCCTCGCCCGGCACGGACTCTACGCATCCCTCTGGCAGCTCCAGGCCGGCGAACTCGCCGCCTGACCGCAGCAGCCGCGCCACCCGCCACCCGCCCGCCGACCGCGTGACGCCACCGCGGTCGGCGCGCCCCGGCGCGTCCTCACGCCTGCCCACATTCCTGGAGGTACCCCCATGTCCCGTCGCGACGGCGACACCCTTCCCCTGACAGCGGCCCAGCGCGAGATCTGGCTGGCCGAACAACGGGCCCGCACGGCGATTCCGGCCTACCGCATCGGCGATTACCTGGAGATCCACGGCCCGGTCGACCCGGACCTGTTCGCGACCGCGCTGCGCCGCGTCGTCGACGAGGTCGACGCCCTGCACGTGGGTTTCGTCGACGGTGCCGAGGGCCCACACCAGGTCGTCCGCGCGCACACGCGGTGGGAGCCCGCGCAGGTCGACGTCAGCGGGGAGGCCGAGCCGCTCGCGGCGGCCCGGGAGTGGATGGACCGGGACCGGCTCCGGCCGCTGGACCTCGCCCGCGACCCGCTCTTCCGCTACGCGCTGATCACGCTGGCGCCGGACCGGTCCGTCTTCTACCAGAGCTACCACCACCTGGTGATGGACGGGTTCGGGTACTCCGTCGTGGGCCGGCGGGTGGCCCAGGCGTACACGGCGCTCGCCGAGGGGCGGCCGGTGCCGCCGTCCCCGTTCGGCTCGCTGGGCGACCTGGTCGCCAGCGACGAGGCCTACCGCGACTCGGAGCAGTACCTCGCCGACCGTGCCTACTGGACTGGACGGTTCGCCGACCGGCCGGCGCCGACCCGGCTGTCGGAGCGCCGGCCGGGCGGCCCCTCCGCGCGGTTGCGGCGCACCTCGCCGGCCGGACCGCTGCGCCCCGGGGCACTGCGCGATGCGGCCGAGCGCCTGGGGGTCCGCTGGTCCCGCGTCGTGCTGGCGGCGACGGCGCTGTACGCGCACCGGCTCACCGGGGCCCGGGACGTGCTGCTCGGCCTTCCCGTCACCGGCCGGGTGGGCGACCCGGTGCTGGCGGTGACGCCCGGCGCGGTGTCGAACCTCGTGCCGCTGCGCCTGTCGGTGCGGCCGGACCTGCCGTGGTCGGAACTGGTCGAGCAGGTGGACCGGGAAGTCGCCGCCGCGCTGGCGCACCAGCGGTACCGCAGCGAGGACCTGCTCCGGGACCTCGGGCAGGCCGGCACGATCGAGACGGCGTTCCCACTGGTCGTCAACATCATGTCCTTCGACTCCGAACCGAGCTTCGCCGGGCAGCCCGCCACGGTGTACGCGCCCCTGGGTACCTCCGCCGACGACTTGGCGGTCTGGGCCGTGGGCGGGCGCGACGAGTACGCCCCGAGGATCGAGCTCGGAGCCTGCGCGGAGGTGTGCACGGAGAGTGAACTCCTCGGCCACCAGCGGCGTTTGCTCGACCTGCTGGACACCCTCGCGGACTGCGACCCGCAGCAGCCGCTCGGCCGCATCGGCCTGATCGGGGCCGACGAGCAGCGCGAACTGCTGGCCCTCGGCACCGGGCCGACGGTCGAGCTCCCGGCCGAGACCCTGCCGGAGCTGTTCCGCAAGCATGTGCGGGCGACGCCGGACCTGGTGGCGCTGGTGTGCGGGGACGTTTCTCTGACCTATGCGGAGCTGGACGAGCGGGCGAACCGGCTGGCGAACGCCCTGGTCGCCCGGGGCGCGGGGCCGGAGCGGCTGGTGGCGGTCGCCCTGCCGAGGTCGGCCGAACTGGTCGTGGCGATCCTCGCGGTGCTCAAGACCGGGGCGGCCTACGTCCCGCTCGATCCCGAATACCCGGCCGCCCGGATCGCACTCCTGCTCGATGACGCGTGCCCGGCCCTGGTGGTGACCGACACCCTCAGCGAGGGCCGGCTGCCGGGGGAGGGTTCCGTCGACCGGCTGGTCGTCGACGACCCGGCGACGGCCGACCTGGTGAGTGGTCTGTCAGCGGCTGACCCGATGGCGGCCGTCGACCCGGGCCACCCGGCGTACGTCATCTTCACCTCCGGCTCCACCGGCCGGCCCAAGGGCGTGGTGCCGACCCACGGCGGCCTGCTCAACCTGCTCACCGACCTCCGGCAGGTCCACTTTCCGCCGGCGATGGGCGGACGGCAGCGGCTGCGGGTGGCCCTGACGACGTCGGTGTCGTTCGATGCCTCGTGGAACCAGCTGCTCGCCCTGTTCGCGGGCCACGAGCTGCACGTCCTGGACTACGAGACCTGGATCGACCCCGACGCCTTCGTCGGCTACGCGGCGCGCCGCGAGCTGGACTACATCGAAGCCACCCCTTCCTACCTGCACGTCCTGGTCGCCCACGGGCTCCTGGGCGACCAGAGGTGGCGTCCGGCGCTGGTCGCGGCCGGTGGCGAGGCCGTCCCGGAGCGGCTGTGGGAAGAACTACGGTCGGCGGACGGGGTCTCCTGCCTCAACCTCTACGGACCGTCCGAGTGCACTGTCAACCCGGTGATCGCCTCCGTGGGATCGAGTCCGCGCCCGGTCATCGGCCGGCCCGCCGGCAACGTCCGGTTGTACGTGCTCGATGGTGCCCTGCGGCCGCTGCCGGCCGGTACGCCGGGAGAGCTGTACGTCGCCGGGTCCTGCCTGGCGCGCGGCTACCTCAACCGGCCGGGCCTGACCGCCGGGCGGTTCGTGGCGGACCCGTTCGGTCCGATTGGCACGCGGATGTACCGCACCGGCGACCTGGTGCGGTGGGGCACGGACGGGAACCTGGAGTTCCTCGGGCGCACGGACGAGCAGGTCAAGATCCGGGGCTTCCGGGTGGAGCTCGGCGAAGTCGAGGCCGTCCTCGCCGAGCACCCGCAGGTCGCCCGGGCCGCCGCCGTGGTGCGCACCGAGGACGAGCCCCGACTGGTCGCCTACGTCGTCCCGACCGCCGGGGATCGGGTCGAGCCGGACGGGCTCCGCGCCCACCTGCGCGAACGGCTGCCGGAGCACCTGGTGCCCGGCGCGTTCGTCCTGCTGGACGGGCTCCCGCTGACGCCCACCGGAAAGCTCGACCGCCAGGCGCTCCCGGCCCCAGGCCCGGCGCCGGTCACCGCCGGACGGGCCCCGCGCAGCGCGGCCGAGCAGGTGCTCGCCGGCCTCTTCGCCGACGTCCTCGGCGTGTCCGGGGTCGGCGCGGACGACAGTTTCTTCGACCTCGGCGGGCACTCACTGCTGGCCACCCGGCTGATCGCCCGGGCCCGCTCGGTGCTCGGCGTGGAGCTGGCCCTGGCCGACCTGTTCGACGCGCCGACCGTCGCGGGCCTGGCGGCGACCGTGGACCGGGCAGGCCGGGCGCGGCCCGCGCTGTCGCGACGCGAGCGGCCCGACACGGTGCCGCTGTCCTTCGCGCAGCGCCGGCTGTGGTTCCTGCACAGCATGGAGGGGCCCGGCGCCACCTACAACGTGCCGCTGGCCCTGCGCCTGTCCGGGGACCTCGACCGGCGGGCCCTGGAAGCCGCACTGGCCGACGTCGTCGAGCGGCACGAGAGCCTGCGCACCGTCTTCCCGGTGGTCGACGGCGAGCCGTGCCAGCGGGTGCTGGACCCCGACGCCGCCCGGCCCCGGCTGCGCGTCACCGCGGTCGCCGCGGGCGACCTGCCGCAGCGGCTGGCGGAGGCGGCCCGGCACGGCTTCGACTTGGCGGCCCAGCCCCCGCTGCGTACCGAGCTGTTCGAGCTGGGCGCGGACGAGCACGCCCTGCTGCTGGTGGTGCACCACATCGCGGGCGACGGCTGGTCGATGGGCCCGCTGGCGCGGGACCTGACCGCCGCGTACGCCGCACGGGCGGCGGGCGGGAAGCCCGAGTGGGCCCGACTGCCCGTCCAGTACGCCGACTACACCCTGTGGCAGCGGGAGCTGCTCGGCGCGGAGAGCGACCCGGACAGCCTCCAGAGCCGGCAGCTCGCCTCCTGGTCGCAGCGGCTCGCGCGGCTGCCGGAACAGACCGAGCTACCCTTCGACCGGCCCCGGCCGGCCGCGATGTCCTTCCGGGGAGCGCAACTGCCGGTCCGGCTCGACGCCGACCTGCACCAGGGCCTGCGCGAGCTCGCCCGGGGCGGCGGCGCCAGCCTGTTCATGGTGCTCCAGGCCGGGCTGGCCGCCCTGCTCGGCAAGCTCGGCGCCGGCACCGACGTACCGATCGGCACCCCGATCGCCGGGCGCACCGACGAGGCCGTGGACGAGCTGGTCGGCTTCTTCGTCAACACGCTGGTGCTGCGCACCGACCTGACCGGCGACCCGACCTTCGCCGAACTGCTGGGCCGGGTCCGGGCCGGTGCGCTGGCCGCGTACGCCCACCAGGACCTGCCGTTCGAGCAGCTGGTGGAGGCGGTGAACCCGACCAGGTCGCTCGCCCACCACCCGCTCTTCCAGACCATGCTCGCCCTGCAGAACGCGCCCACGGGCACCTTCGACCTGCCTGAGCTCCAGGTGACGAGCGAACTGGTCGCCACCGGTACCGCCAAGTGCGACCTGACCTTCATCCTGACCGAACGGCCCGGCGAGGACGGCCTGTCGGGCGTGCTGGAGTACAGCACCGACCTCTTCGACGAGGCCACCGCGGCCGACCTCGTCGAGCGCTGGCTGCGTCTGCTGCGGGCCGTGGCCGCCGACCCGGGCCGCCGGATCGGCCGGATCGACGTGCTGTCGCCGGAGGAGCTGCGCGAACTGCTGCCGTCCGCGGCGGGTGCCGAGGACGACACTCCGCAGAGCACCATCACCGCGCTCGTCGAGGAGCGGGTGCGGGCCGACCCGGCGGCGGTCGCGGTGGTGTGCGGCGAGTCCGCGCTGACGTACGGCGAGCTGAACGCCCGGGCGAACCGGCTGGCCCACGCGCTGATCGGCCGGGGTGTGGGGCCGGAGCAGCTCGTCGCCCTGGCGCTGCCGCGCTCGGCCGAGCTGGTGGTGGCCGTCCTGGCCGTCCTCAAGGCCGGCGCCGCGTACCTGCCGGTCGACCCGCAGTACCCGGCGGCCCGGATCTCCTACCTGCTCCAGGACGCCCGCCCCGCGCTGTTGCTGACGACTCGTCAGATCGGTGACCTGCCCGGCGCGGAGTCCGTGGACCGGCTCCTGCTGGACACCGCCGACCTGGACGGCCTGCCGGACACGGACCCCGCCGTCGCCGTCGATCCCGGTCACCCGGCGTACGTCATCTACACCTCGGGCTCCACCGGGAAGCCCAAGGGCGTGGTGGTCCCGCACCGCAACGTGGTGCGGCTGTTCGGCACCACGCGGGCGCTGTTCGACTTCTCCGCCGAGGACGTCTGGACGCTCTTCCACTCCTACGCCTTCGACTTCTCGGTCTGGGAACTGTGGGGCCCGTTGCTGTACGGCGGCCGGCTGGTGGTCGTGGACTACGAGACCAGCCGCTCGCCCGGCCGGTTCCTGGAGCTCCTCGCCCGCGAGCGGGTGACGGTGCTCAACCAGACGCCGTCCGCCTTCTACCAGCTGATGCAGGCCGACGCCGAGCACCCGTGCGAACTCGCCCTGCGGACCGTCGTGTTCGGCGGCGAGGCCCTGGAGCCCGCCCGCCTGGCGCCCTGGTACGAGCGGCACCCGGACGACGCGCCGCGGCTGGTCAACATGTACGGCATCACCGAGACCACCGTGCACGTCACTTACGCCGCGCTCGACCGCTCTGCCGCGACCGCGGGGGCGGCCAGCGTGGTCGGCGCCGCCATCCCCGACCTGCGCGCCTACGTGCTGGACCCCCACCTGCGGCCGGTGGCCCCGGGCGTGGCCGGCGAGCTGTACGTGGCCGGTGCCGGGCTGGCGCGCGGCTACCTGAACCGGCCGGGCCTGACCGCCGGGCGCTTCGTCGCCGACCCGTACGGGCCGGCGGGCAGCCGGATGTACCGCAGCGGCGACGTGGTGCGCCGGGCCGTGGACGGCAGCCTGAGCTTCGTCGGCCGGGCCGACCAGCAGGTGAAGGTCCGCGGCTTCCGGATCGAGCTCGGCGAGATCGAGGCGGCCCTGGCCGCGCACCCCGGCGTCGCCCAGGCCGCCGTCCTCGCCCGGCAGGACCGCGCCGACGACACCCGGCTGGTCGGGTACCTGGTGCCGGCCGCCGACGTGGCCCCGCGCTCGGCCGAGCTGCGCGCGTACCTGCGCGAGCGGCTGCCGGAGTACATGGTGCCCTCGGCGTTCGTCGAGCTGGACGCGCTGCCGCTGACCACCAACGGGAAACTGGACCGCCGGGCGCTGCCCGCACCGGAACTCGTCTCGGCGGGGGCGGGAGCCGGTCGCGCACCGCGCACCCCGCAGGAGCAGATCCTCTGCGAGCTGTTCGCCGAGGTCCTCGGGGTGGCCGAGGCCGGCGTCGAGGACAGCTTCTTCGACCTCGGCGGGCACTCCCTGCTCGCCACCCGGCTGGCCGCCCGGGTCCGCGCGACCCTCGGGGTCGAGCTGGAGCTGCGCACCCTGTTCGAATCCCCGACCCCGGCCGCGCTGGCCGCCGCCCTCGTCGGCGCCCGCCGCGCCCAGCTGGCCCTGGCGCCCTACCCGCGCCCGGAGCGGACCCCGCTGTCGTTCGCCCAGCGCCGGCTGTGGTTCCTGCACCAGCTGGAGGGCGCCAGCGCCAACTACAACGTCCCGCTGGCCTGGCGGCTGACCGGACCGCTCGACCGCGAGGCGCTCACAGCGGCGCTGGCGGACGTGGTGGCCCGGCACGAGAGCCTGCGCACGCTCTTCCCGGCCGTGGACGGCGTGCCGTACCAGCAGGTGCTGGACGTCGTGGCGGCCCGCCCCCGGCTGCACCTGCGCCGCACCACCGAAGCGGAGCTGGACGCCGTCCTGGCCACGGCGCTGGCCTGCCGGTTCGACCTGGGGACGGACCTGCCGCTGCACACCGAGCTGTTCGAACTGGCACCGGACGAGCACGTCCTGCTGCTGGTGGTCCACCACATCGCGGGCGACGGCTGGTCGCTCGGCCCGCTGGCGCAGAACCTGACCGCCGCCTACGCGGCGCGCCGCCGGGGCGAGGAGCCGTCCTGGGAGGCGCTGGCCGTCCAGTACGCCGACTACACGCTGTGGCAGCACGAGCTGCTGGGCGACGCCGCCGACCGGGGCAGCCTGTTCGCCCGGCAGGCGGACTACTGGACCGGGCAGCTCGCCGGCCTGCCGGAGCAGCTCCAGCTGCCCACCGACCGGCCCCGCCCCGCGATGGCCTCGCACCGGGGCGACTTCGTGCGCAGCGGACTGGACGCGCAGCTGCACCAGGGCCTGCGCGAGCTCGCCCGCGCGCACGGCACCAGCCTCTTCATGGTGCTCCAGGCGGGGCTTTCGGCCCTGCTCAGCAAGCTGGGTGCGGGTGAGGACATCCCGGTCGGCAGTCTGATCGCGGGCCGGACCGACCAGGCGTTGGACGAGCTGGTCGGGTTCTTCGTCAACACGCTGGTGCTGCGTACCGACACGAGCGGGGACCCGACCTTCGCCGAACTGCTCGGCCGCGTCCGGGACACCGCGCTGGCCGCGTACGCCCACCAGGAGCTGCCGTTCGAGTACCTGGTCGAGGCCCTCAACCCGGCCCGGTCGCTGTCCCACCACCCGCTGTTCCAGGTCATGCTGGTGCTCCAGAACGCCCCGAGGGCCGACTTCGCCCCGCCCGGGCTGGAGATCGGCGAGGTCAAACTGACCACGACCACCTCCAAGCTCGACCTGATCTTCTCGATGTCCGAGCGGCACTCCGAGGACGGCGCCCCCGAGGGGATCGACGGATTCGTCGAGTACGCCTGCGACCTGTACGACCGGGCGACCGTCGAGACGGTGATCGCGCGGTGGGTGCGCCTGCTCACGGCGGCGGTCGCCGACCCCCGGCGACGGCTCAGCCGGCTCGACCTGCTCTCCGCCGAGGAGCGGCACGCACTGCTGCCGGCGGGACCGGTCCCCGCGACGACGGCCGAGACCACCGGGCTGCCCGCGCTGTTCGAGGCCCAGGCGCGGGAGCGGCCGGACGCGGTCGCGGTGGTGTGCGGCGAGGCCGCGCTGACGTACGGCGAGCTGAACGCCCGGGCCAACCGGCTGGCCCACGCGCTCATCGGGCGCGGGGTGGGGCCGGAGCAACTGGTGGCACTGGCCCTGCCGCGCTCGGCCGAGCTGGTGGTGGCCGTCCTCGCCGTGCTCAAGACCGGCGCCGCGTACCTGCCGGTCGACCCGGACTACCCGGCAGCCCGGATCGCCCACCTGCTCGATGACGCCCGGCCCGCGCTGCTCCTGACGGACCGCCGCAGCGGCGACCTGCCGGGCGCGGACGGCGTCGACCGGCTCCTGCTGGACACCGCCGACCTGGCCGGGCTGCCGGACACGGATCCGGTGGTCACCGTCGCACCCGACAGTGCCGCCTACGTCATCTACACCTCCGGATCCACCGGGAAGCCCAAGGGCGTGGTGGTCCCGCACCGCAACGTGGTGCGGTTGTTCGACGCGACCCGGCACTGGTTCGACTTCTCCGCCGAGGACGTCTGGACCCTCTTCCACTCCTACGCCTTCGACTTCTCGGTCTGGGAGATCTGGGGGCCGCTGCTGCACGGCGGCCGACTGGTCGTGGTGCCGTTCGACGTCACCCGCGCACCGGAGCGGTTCCTGGAGCTCCTCGCCCGCGAGCGGGTGACGGTGCTCAACCAGACGCCGTCCGCGTTCTACCAGCTGATGCAGGCCGACGCCGAGCACCCGCGCGAACTCGCCCTGCGCACGGTGGTGTTCGGCGGCGAGGCCCTGGAACCCGCCCGCCTGGCGCCCTGGTTCGAGCGCCACCCGGCGGGTGCGCCGCGGCTGGTCAACATGTACGGCATCACCGAGACCACCGTGCACGTCACCTACGCGGAACTGGACGGCGCGCACACCGCCGGCCCGGCGAGCGTCATCGGCACCGCGATCCCCGACCTGCGCGCCCACGTGCTCGACGCGTACCTCCAGCCGGTGCCCCCCGGCGTCGTCGGCGAGCTGTACGTGGCCGGTGCCGGGCTGGCCCGCGGCTACCTGAACCGGTCCGGCCTGACCGCCGGGCGGTTCGTCGCCGACCCGTACGGGCCGGCGGGCAGCCGGATGTACCGCAGCGGGGACCTCGTGCGCCGACGCCCGGACAGCGCACTGGAGTACGCGGGCCGGGCGGACGACCAGGTGAAGGTGCGCGGCTTCCGGATCGAGCTCGGCGAGATCGAGGCGGCCCTGGCCCAGCACCCGCAGATCCGCCAGGTCGCGGTGACCGCCCGGCAGGACCGCGCCGACGACACCCGGCTGGTCGCCTACCTGGTGCCCGTGGCCGGGGCGGCCGTCGAGCCGGACGAGCTCCGCGCCCACCTGCGCGAGCGGCTGCCGGACCACATGGTGCCGGCCGCGTACGTCGCCCTCAACGCCCTGCCGCTGACCGGCAACGGCAAGCTCGACCGGCGCGCCCTGCCCGAGCCCGACACCACCGGCGCCCCGGCCGGCCGGGCTCCGTACACCCCGCAGGAACACGTCCTCGCCGGACTGTTCGCGGAGGTGCTGGGGGTGTCGCAGGTCGGCGCCGACGACGACTTCTTCGCCCTCGGCGGGCACTCCCTGCTAGCCACCCGGCTGGTGGCCCGCGTGCGCGCGACCCTGGGCGTGGAACTGGAGCTGCGCAGCCTGTTCGAGACCCCGACGGTGGCAGGCCTGGCCGCCGGCCTCGGCGGGGCCGACCGGGCACGGCTCGCCCTGGGCCGCGCGGAGCGGCCCGACCGCGTGCCGCTGTCGTACGCGCAGCGGCGGCTGTGGTTCGTCGACCAACTGGAGGGCGCCAGCGCGATGTACCACATCCCGCTGGCCTGGCGCCTGACCGGCGACCTGGACCAGGACGCGCTGAGGGCGGCGCTCGGGGACGTCGTCGCCCGCCACGAGAGCCTGCGCACGGCCTTCCCCCAGATCGACGGCGTGCCGTACCAGCAGGTCCTGGACGCCGAGACGGCCCGGCCGCACCTGTCCGTCACCCGGACCGACGAGGCGGGCCTGCCCCAGGCGCTGACCGAGGCCGTGGGCCGCGGATTCGACCTGGCGGCCGAGGCGCCCGTGCGCGCCGAGCTGTTCCGGCTGGCGGCGGACGCGTACGTGCTGCTGGTGGTGATCCACCACATCGCGGGCGACGCCTGGTCGCTGGGCCTGGTGTCCGCCGACCTGTCCACCGCGTACGCGGCGCGGCTGCGCGGCGAGGAACCGGCCTGGGCGGACCTGCCGGTGCAGTACGCCGACTACACCCTGTGGCACGACCGGCTGCTCGGGGACCGCACCGACCCGGAGAGCCTGTTCGCCCGCCAGGCGGACTACTGGACCGGGCAGCTGGCCGGCCTGCCGGAGCAGATCCGGCTGCCCGCCGACCGGCCCCGCCCCACGGCCGTCTCCAGCAGGGGCGGACACCTCGCCGTCGAGCTGGACGCCGAACTGCACGAGGCGCTGGTCCGCTTGGGCCGTGAGCGCGGCGCGAGCGTCTTCATGGTGCTCCAGGCGGGGTTCTCGGCCCTGCTCAGCAAGCTGGGTGCGGGTGAGGACATCCCGGTCGGGAGCCTGATCGCGGGCCGGACGGACCAGGCGCTGGACGAGCTGGTCGGGTTCTTCGTGAACACGCTGGTGCTGCGCACCGACACGAGCGGGGACCCGACCTTCGCCGAATTGCTCGGCCGCGTCCGGGACACCTCGCTGGCCGCCTACGCCCACCAGGAGCTGCCGTTCGACCACCTGGTCGAGGCCCTCAACCCGGTCCGGTCGTCGGCCCGTCAGCCGCTGTTCCAGGTGCTGCTCGCGCTGCAGAACGCGCCGCGCTCCGCCTTCGAGCTGCCCGGCCTGGCCACCGAGCTCGTGCTGTTGCAGTCGCCCACCGCGATGTTCGACCTCTCCTTCCACCTGCTGGAGCGCGGCGGCACCGGCGGGGCGCCGGAGGGCATCATCGGCCACGTCGAGTACGCCACCGACCTGTTCGACCGGGCCACGGTGGAGACCCTGCTCGCCCGCTGGCTGCGGCTGCTCGCGGCGGCGGCGGCCGAGCCGGACCGGCCGCTGAGCCGGATCGACGTCCTCACCGCCGAGGAACGGCACGAACTGCTGGACGCGCGCAACGACACCGGGTGCCCGTACCCCGGCACCGGCCCGGCCGCGCTGTTCGAGGCGCAGGCCCAGGCCACCCCGGCGGCCGAAGCGGTGGTGTTCGAGGACACCGTGCTCACCTACCGGGAGCTGAACGCCCGCGCCAACCGGCTGGCCCACGCGCTCATCGGGCGCGGGGTGGGGCCGGAACGGATCGTCGCCCTGTGCCTGCCGCGCTCGGTACAGCTGGTGGTGGCCGTCCTCGCGGTGCTCAAGACCGGCGCCGCGTACCTGCCGGTCGACCCGGACTACCCGGCCGCCCGGATCGCGTACATGCTGGAGGACGCCCGGCCGGTCGTGGTGCTCGATGACCTCGCGGCCGTCGACGCGCCCGGGACGTACCCGGACACCGACCCGCTGGTCGCACCGGACGCCCGGCACCCGGCGTACGTCATCTACACGTCCGGCTCGACCGGCCGGCCCAAGGGCGTGGTGATGCCCTCCGGCGCCCTGACGAACCTGCTGCACTGGCACCACCGCGCCGTCGGCGGCGGGACGGGCACGCGCACCGCGCAGTTCACCGCGCTCAGCTTCGACGTCTCGGTGCAGGAGATGCTCTCCGCGCTGCTGTTCGGCAAGACCCTGGTGGTGCCGACCGACGAGCAGCGCCGCAGTGCCGAACTCCTCGCCCGGTGGCTGGAGCACCACCGGGTGGCGGAGCTCTTCGCCCCCAACCTGGTGATCGAGGCACTGGCGGAGGCGGCCGAGGAACACGGGCGGGACCTGCCGGACCTGCGGCTGATCGCGCAGGCCGGCGAGGCGATGCGCCTCGGCGGCGGACTGCGGCGCCTCCAGGCCCGCGGGCCCGGCCGGGTGCTGCACAACCACTACGGCCCGGCCGAGACCCACGTGATCACCGCCTTCCCGCTGCCGGCCGACCCCGCCGACTGCCCGCTGCCGGTGCCGATCGGCCGCCCGATCGCCAACAGCCGGGCGTACGTGCTGGATGCGGCCCTGCGGCCGGTCGCCCCCGGCGTCACGGGCGAGCTGTACCTGGCCGGGGCCGGGCTGGCCCGCGGCTACCTGAACCGGCCGTCCCTGACGGCCGGGCGCTTCGTCGCCGACCCGTTCGGGCCGGCGGGCAGCCGGATGTACCGCACCGGGGACCTGGTGTGCTGGCGCGCCGACAGGGAGCTGGAGTTCGCCGGCCGGGCGGACCACCAGGTGAAGGTGCGCGGCTTCCGGGTCGAGCCCGGCGAGATCGAGGCGGAGCTCGCCGCCCACCCCGGCGTGGCCCAGGTCGCGGTGCTCGCCCGCGAGGACCGGCCGGGCGACACCAGGATCGTCGCCTACGTCGTACCCGCGGCCGAGAGCGGGACCACGGCGCCGGTGCTGGCGTCGTACCTGCGCGAGCGACTGCCGGACTACCTGGTGCCGTCGGTGTTCGTGGTGTTGGCGGCGCTGCCGTTGACCCCGAACGGGAAGTTGGACCGGGCGGCGCTGCCGGCGCCGGAGGCGGGGTCGGTCGGGTTCGGTCGGGCGGCGCGGACGCCGCAGGAGCAGATCCTGTGCGAGCTGTTCGCGGAGGTGCTGGGCCGGGGCCAGGTCGGTGTCGACGACGACTTCTTCGATCTCGGCGGGCACTCGCTGCTGGCCACCCGACTGGTCTCCCGGGTCCGGGCGACCCTCGGGGTCGAGCTGGAGCTGCGCCGCCTGTTCCGGACGCCGACACCGGCCGGGCTCGCGGCCGGGCTGCACGACGCCGCCACCGCGCGGCAGGCGCTGGTGCCCCGGCCGCGCCGGGAACCGCTGCCGCTGTCCTTCGCACAGCGCCGCCTGTGGTTCCTGCACCAGTTCGGGGCGCCCAGCGCGACCTACCACATGCCGCTGGCACTGCGGCTGACCGGCGACCTCGACCAGGAGGCGCTGGGAGCAGCGCTGACGGACGTGGTGGCGCGGCACGAGAGCCTGCGCACGGTGTTCCCGCACACCGAGGGCGTCCCGCGCCAGCGCGTGCTGAGCGCTGCGGAGGCCACCATCCGGATCCCGGTGCGCCGGGCCGGCGAGTCGGAGCTGCCGGGGCTGCTGAGCGAGGCGGCGGTGCGCGCCTTCGACCTGACGGCGGACCTGCCCGTCCGGGCGCAGCTGTTCACGCTCGCCCCCGACGAGCACGTCCTGCTCGTCGTCCTGCACCACATCGCCGGCGACGGCTGGTCGATGAGCCCGCTCTCCCGCGACCTCGCGACCGCGTACACCGCCCGCCGGCGCGGCGACGCCCCGGGCTGGGCGCCGCTGCCGGTGAGCTACGCGGACTACACCGTGTGGCAGCACGAGATCCTCGGCGAGGAGTCCGACGCGGACAGCGCGTTCGCCCGCCAGGTCGGCTACTGGAGCCAAGCGCTCGCCGGGCTTCCCGAGCAGCTCGCGCTGCCCGTCGACCGGCCCAGGCCGGCGGTCATGACCTACGGCGGCGACCTGCTGGACATCCGGCTGCCCGCCGAACTGCACGCGGGGCTGGCCGAGTTGGCCCGGCGGTCCGGGAGCAGTCTGTTCATGGTGCTCCAGGCGGGCCTGGCGGCGCTGTTCACCCGGCTGGGCGCGGGGACGGACATCCCGATCGGCAGCCCGATCGCGGGGCGCACCGACGAGGCACTGGACGACCTGGTCGGCTTCTTCGTCAACGCGCTGGTGCTGCGCACCGACACGAGCGGCGACCCGAGCTTCCTCGAACTGCTGGGCCGGGTACGGGAGACGACGCTGTCGGCCTTCGCGCACCAGGACGTGCCGTTCGAGCACCTGGTGGAGGCGCTGAACCCGGCGCGGTCGATGTCGCTCCACCCGCTCTTCCAGACCGTGCTGGCGCTGCAGAACGCGCCGATGGGCGACTTCGAGCTGCCCGGGCTGACGGTCTCCGGGGTGCCGGTGCCGACCGGGACCTCGCGGGTCGACCTGACCTTCGGCCTCGCGGAGAACCGCGGGCCCGACGGCACGCCGGCCGGGCTGATCGGTGCGGTCGAGTACAGCACCGACCTCTTCGACCGGGGGACGGTCGAGGCCCTGGTCGCCCGCTGGGCCCGGCTGCTGGCCGCGGTCGCCGCCGATCCGGACCGGCCGATCGGTGCGATCGACCTGCTGGACGAGCGGGAGCGCGGGGAACTCCTGCCCGCCGCCGAGCCCGGGGTGGCCGGCGTGAGCCTGCCGGAGGCGTTCGCGGCGCAGGTGGCGGCGACGCCGGATGCGCCCGCGCTGACCGACGGGACAGTAGAGCTGACGTATCGTCAACTTGATGTCTGGGCCGTCCGGTTCGCGCATGCGTTGATCGCCCGTGGGGTCGGGCCGGAGCAGGTCGTGGCGGTGGCGCTGCCGCGTTCGGTGGAGTCGGTGGTGGCCGTGCTGGGTGTCCTGAAGGCCGGTGCCGCGTATCTGCCGGTGGACCCGTCGTACCCGGCGGCGCGGATCGCGTACATGCTGGAGGACGCCCGCCCGGTACTGGTGGTCGACGATCCGGCGCTGGTCGCCGAGGCGTGCGCGGTGTGCGAGGCGTCCGCCTGGCCGGACACCGATCCTGAGGTCGCGCTCGACGTCCGGCACCCGGCCTACGTGATCTATACCTCGGGTTCGACCGGTCGCCCCAAGGGCGTGGTGGTGAGCCACGGCGGGGTGTCGGGTCTGGTGGCGGCGCAGGTCGAGCGGCTCGGCCTGGCGCCGGGCAGCCGCGTCCTCCAGTTCGCCTCGCCCAGCTTCGACGCGTCGTTCTGGGACCTGTGCAGTGCCCTGCTGACCGGTGCCGCCCTCGTGCTGGCCCCGTCCGGGGCCCCGCTGGAGGCCTTGACGGACCGCCGGCTCGACGTCACCCATGTGACCCTGCCGCCCTCGGCCCTGGCCGCGCTGGACAGCACCGATGTCGCGGCCGGCACCCTGGTGGTGGCGGGTGAGGCGTGCCCGCCGGAGCTGGTGGCGCGGTGGGCGCCGGGGCGTCGGATGGTCAACGCGTACGGCCCGACGGAGACGACGGTGTGCGCGACGATGAGCGCCCCGCTGGCGGCGGGCTCCGGCGTGCCGCCGATCGGCCGTGCGGTCGCGGGCTTCCGGGTGTACGTGCTGGACGAGCGGCTGCGCCTGGTGCCGCCGGGCGTCGCGGGGGAGTTGTACGTCGCGGGGCCGGGGCTGGCGCGCGGCTACCTGAACCGGCCGTCCCTGACGGCGGGTCGGTTCGTCGCCTGCCCGTTCGGCGCGGTCGGCGAGAGGATGTACCGCACCGGTGACGTGGTGCGGCGCCGGGCCGACGGCGAGTTGGAGTACGTCGGCCGGGCGGACCAGCAGGTGAAGGTGCGCGGCTTCCGGGTCGAGCCCGGCGAGATCGAGACGGCCCTGACCGCGCACCCCGCCGTCGCCCAGGCCGCCGTCCTCGCCGACGGCGATCGGCTCGTCGGCTACGTGGCCCCGCGCCCCGGCGCCGACGCTCGCCCGGCGGAACTGGCGTCGTACCTGCGGGAGCGGCTGCCGGACTACCTGGTGCCGTCGGTGTTCGTGGTGTTGGCGGCGCTGCCGTTGACGCCGAACGGGAAGTTGGACCGGGCGGCGCTGCCGGCGCCGGATGCGGGCGTCGTCGGGGTCGGTCGGGCGGCGCGGACGCCGCAGGAGCAGATCCTGTGCGAGCTGTTCGCCGAGGTGCTGGGCCGGGGCCAGGTCGGTGTCGACGACGACTTCTTCGACCTGGGCGGGCACTCGTTGCTGGCCACCCGACTGGTCTCCCGGATCCGTTCGGCCCTGGGGGCCGAGGTCGGCCTGCGCGCGCTCTTCGAGGCGCCGACGGTGGCCGGCCTGGCGGCACGGCTCACCGAGGCCGACCGGGCCCGGCCCGCACTGGCACCGTACGAGCGGCCGCAGACGGTACCGCTGTCGTTCGCGCAGCGCCGCCTGTGGTTCCTGCACCGGATGGACGGAGCCGCCGCGGCCTACCACATCCCGCTGGCGCTGCGGCTGACCGGAACGCTGGACCGCAAGGCGCTGGAGGACGCGCTGGCCGAGGTCGTCGCCCGGCACGAGAGCCTGCGGACGGTCTTCCCGGAGCTCGACGCCGTGCCGTGCCAGCGGGTCCTCGACCCCGGGGCGGCCCGGCCCCGGGTGCGGGTGGCCGAGGCCGTGGAGGACGAGCTGCCGCAACGGCTCGCCCACGCGGCACGGCTCCCGTTCGACCTCGCGGCGGAACCGCCGCTGCGCGCCGAGCTGTTCGCGCTCGCGCCGGACGAGCACGTGCTGCTGCTGGTCATGCACCACATCGCCGGTGACGGCTGGTCCACCGGCCCGCTCGCCCGCGACCTCGCCGAGGCCTACGCTGCCCGCTGCCAGGGCCGCGAGCCGGACCGGGACGCCCTGCCGGTGCAGTACGCCGACTACACGCTCTGGCAGCGCGAGCTGCTCGGCGACCCGGAGGACCCGGACAGCCGGTTCGCCGGACAACTCCGCTACTGGACCGAGCAGTTGGACCGCCTTCCGGAGCGGATCCCGCTGCCCGCCGACCGGCCCCGGCCGGCCGTCGCCGGCTACCGGGGCGCCGTCTTCGGCCTTGAGCTGACCCCCGAACTGCACGCGGGGCTGGCCGAGTTGGCCCGGCGGTCCGGGAGCAGTCTGTTCATGGTGCTCCAGGCGGGCCTGGCGGCGCTCTACACCCGGCTCGGCGCGGGGACGGACATCCCGATCGGCAGCCCGATCGCGGGCCGCACCGACGAGGCGCTGGACGACCTGGTCGGGTTCTTCGTCAACACGCTGGTGCTGCGCACCGACACGAGCGGCGACCCGACCTTCGGCGAACTGCTGGAGCGGGTGCGGGAGACCGCGCTCGCCGCCTACGCCCACCAGGACGTGCCGTTCGAGCACCTGGTGGAGGCGCTGAACCCGTCCCGCTCGCTCGCGCACCACCCGCTGTTCCAGACGATCCTCGCCGTGCAGAACGCGCCGATGGGCGAGTTCACGCTGCCCGGCCTCCAGGTGTCCGCCTTCGCCGTGCCGACCGGGACGGCCAAGTTCGACCTCGGCTTCAACCTGAGCGAGCGGTTCGGCCCCGACGGCAGCCCGGACGGGATCGTCGGCGTGGTCGAGTACGCCACCGACCTGTTCGACCGTTCGACGGTCGCCGCCCTCGTGCGGCGCTGGACGCTCCTGCTGGAGGCGGTCACCGCCGATCCGGACCTGGCGATCGGGGGGATCGACCTCCTCGACTCCGACGAGCGGATTCGGCTGCTGGAGCGGGGCAACGCGACTGACCGTGAGGTGGGCGCCGTGCCGGTGCCGCAGGCGTTCGCGGCGCAGGTGGCGGCGACGCCGGACGCGCTCGCCCTGGTGTCCGGTGGTGCCGAGCTGACGTACCGCGAGCTGAACTCCCGGGCGAACCGGTTCGCGCATGCGCTGATCGCCCGTGGGGTCGGGCCGGAGCAGGTCGTGGCGGTGGCGCTGCCGCGTTCGGTGGAGTCGGTGGTGGCGGTCCTGGGTGTCCTGAAGGCGGGTGCCGCATACCTGCCGGTGGATCCGGCGTACCCGGCGGCGCGGATCGCGTACATGCTGGAGGACGCCCGCCCGGCGCTGGTGGTCGATGATCCGGCGCTGGTGGCCAAGGCCTCCGAGGCCGCCGAGGCCTCCGAGTCGCCGGACACGGATCCCGTGGTCGCTCTCGACGTCCGGCATCCGGCCTACGTGATCTATACCTCGGGTTCGACCGGGCGCCCCAAGGGCGTCGTGGTCGCCCACGGCGGCGTGGCCAGTCTGGTCGCCGCCCAGATCGAGCGGTTCGCGATCGACTCCGACAGCCGGGTGCTGCAGTTCGCCTCGCCGAGCTTCGACGCCTCGGTGTCGGAGGTCTTCACCGCCCTGCTGTGCGGTGCGGCCCTGGTGCTGCCTCCGGCGGCGGAGCCGGTCGCCGCGCTGACGGACCCGGGGCTCGCGGTGACCCACGCGACCGTGCCCCCGTCCGTCCTGGCGGCCCTGCCGGAGGGCGCGGTGACGGTGTCGACCCTGGTGGTGGCGGGCGAGGCCTGCCCGCCGGAGCTGGTGGCGCGCTGGGCGCCCAGGCGGCGGATGGTCAACGCGTACGGCCCGACGGAGACGACGGTGTGCGCGACGATGAGCGCCCCGCTGGCGGCGGGCACCGGCGTGCCGCCGATCGGCCGGCCGATCGCCAACGCCCGGGTGTACGTGCTGGACGAGCGGCTGCGGCCGGTGCCGCCCGGCGTGCCCGGGGAGCTGTACGTCGCCGGCGTGGGGCTGGCGCGCGGCTACCTGAACCGGCCGTCCCTGACGGCGGGTCGCTTCGTCGCCTGCCCGTTCGAGGCGGGCGGGAGCCGCATGTACCGCACCGGGGACGTGGTGCGCTGGCTGGGCGACGGGCAGTTGGAGTACGTCGGCCGCGCCGACGAGCAGGTGAAGGTGCGCGGCTTCCGGGTCGAGCCCGGCGAGATCGAGACGGCCTTGGCCGAGCACCCTGCCGTCGCCCGGGCCGCGGTCCTCGCCCAGGACGACCGGCTCATCGGCTACGTCGTCCCGCGCCGGGACACCGGCCGCGACGACAGCCGCGAAGCCGACCACGTGGGCGAGTGGCGGGACATCTACGACGCCCTGCCCATCACCCCCGAGGAGACCGCCTTCGGCCAGAACTTCGTCGGCTGGAACAGCAGTTACGACGCGAGCCCGATCCCCGTCGAGCAGATGCGGGAATGGCGGGACGCCACCGTGGCCCGCATCCTGGCCCTGCGCCCCCGCCGGGTGCTGGAGGTCGGCGTCGGCACCGGACTGCTCCTCTCGCAGATCGCACCGCACTGCGAGACCTACTGGGCGACCGACTTCTCCGCCACCGCGATCGACGCGCTGGCCGCCCAGGTCGCCCGGCAGGAGCAGCTGGCCGACCGCGTCGTCCTGCACACCCGCCCGGCACACGACACCGACGGCCTCCCGGTCGGGCAGTTCGACACCATCGTCATCAACTCGGTGGTGCAGTACTTCCCCTCCGCCGACTACCTCGCCGACGTCATCGGGAAACTGATGCAACTGCTCACCCCCGGCGGCGCGCTCTTCGTCGGCGACGTCCGCAACCTGCGACTGCTGCGCCCGCTGGCCACCGCCGTCCAACTGCACCGGGCCGCCGACGGCGCCGACTTCACCGCGGTGCGCCGCGCGGTGGAGCAGTCCCTGCTGGTGGAGAAGGAGCTCCTGGTCGACCCGGACTTCTTCACCGTCCTGCGGGAGAACGGCGCGGACGCTGGCGCGGTGACGGTGGAGGTCAAGCGGGGCCGCCACCACAACGAGCTGACCCGCTACCGCTACGACGTCACCCTGCGCAAGCAGCCCGCCACCCCGGCGCAGGGCGACGAGCCGGTCGAACTCCGCTGGGGCCGGGACGTGACCGCTCTGCCGGAGCTGTGCGAGCTCCTCGGGCGGCACGACGGCCGGCCGGTCCGGATCACCGGGGCACCCAACCGCCGCGTGGTCCGCGAGGCGGCCCTGGCCCGGGCCGTGCAGGAGGAGGACCTCCCGCTCGGGCCGCTGCTGGAGCGGCTGCGCGCCCCGCAGGAGGACGCGGCGCCCGATCCTGAGGACTTCCACGCCCTCGGGGACGCGCTCGGCCGCCGGGTGTCCGTCACCTGGTCGGCCACCGGCCCGGACGCCCTGGACGTGCTCTTCGGCGGCGCACCAGGCGGCGCACCCGACGGCGCACCCGGCGACGCCCCGGCCGAGGCGTACCGGCCCACCCGGGGCACGGGCGCGGCGCTGTCCGCGCTCACCAACCGCCCGGCCGGAAAGCGCGGTGCCCCGGCCCTGGCCGCCGAACTCCGGAGCTGGCTGGGCGCCCGGCTGCCCGACTACCTGGTGCCGTCGGCGTTCGTCGTGCTGGACGCGCTGCCGCTGACCGCCAACGGCAAGCTCGACCGCCGCGCGCTGCCCGCCCCCGACCTCGGGGCGGCCGCCGGCGGCCGGGCACCGCGCACCCCGCAGGAGCAGCTCCTCGCCGAACTCTTCGCCGACGTGCTCGGCCTGCCCCACGTCGGCGTCGAGGACAGCTTCTTCGACCTCGGCGGCCACTCGCTGCTGGCGACCCGCCTGGCCTCCCGGGTCCGGGCCGTCCTCGGCGCCGAACTGGAGATCCGGACGCTGTTCGAGCACCCGACCGTGGCCGCCCTGGCGGGCCGCCTCGACGGGTCCGTCACCGAGCGGCCCGCGCTGACCGCCCGCCCGCGCCCCGAGCGGCTCCCGCTGTCCTTCGCCCAGCGCCGCCTGTGGTTCCTGCACCGCATGGACGGGCCGAGCGCCACCTACAACATGCCGCTCGCCCTGCGGCTGACCGGCGACCTCGACCGGGAGGCGCTGGCGGCAGCGCTGGCGGACGTGGTCGCCCGGCACGAGAGCCTGCGCACCGTCCTGCGGGAGACGGACGGGGCGCCCCACCAGCAGGTGCTGGGCGCGGACGAGGCGCACCCGCCGCTCCCGGTGGTCGAGCTCGACGAGAGCCGGCTGGCCGAGCGGCTCGCCGAGGCGGCCCGGCGCGGCTTCGACCTGGCCGCCGAGCCGCCGATCCGGGCGGAGCTGTACGCGCTCGCCCCCGGGCGGCACGTCCTGCTGGTCGTGGTGCACCACATCGCCGCCGACGGCTGGTCGATGGGCCCGCTCTCCCGGGACCTGGCCACCGCCTACGCGGCCCGCTGCCAGGGCGGGGCACCGCAGTGGTCCCCGCTGTCGGTCCAGTACGCCGACTACACCCTGTGGCAGCGCGACCTGCTCGGCGAGGCCGCCGACCGGGGCAGCCTGTTCACCCGGCAGCTCGGCTACTGGAAGGAGGAGCTGGCGGGCCTGCCGGACCAGGTGCGACTGCCCGCGGACCGGCCCCGGCCGGCCGAGGCCTCCCAGCGCGGCGGCCGGATCGAGGTCCGGCTCGACGAGGACCTGCACCAGGACCTGCGAGGCCTCGCCACCGCGCACGGCGCCAGCATGTTCATGGTGCTCCAGGCCGGCCTCGCCGCCCTGCTCACCAGGCTCGGCGCCGGCACCGACATCCCGATCGGCAGCCCCATCGCCGGGCGCACCGACCAGGCGCTGGACGACCTCGTCGGGTTCTTCGTCAACACGCTGGTGCTGCGCACCGACACCGGCGGCGACCCGGGCTTCGCCGAACTCGTCGGCCGGGTGCGGCAGAAGGCGCTGGCCGCCTACGCCCACCAGGACGTGCCGTTCGAGTACCTGGTCGAGGCCGTCAACCCCACCCGGTCGCTGGCCCACCACCCGCTGTTCCAGGTCATGCTCGGCCTGCAGAACGCACCGGCGGGGGAGTTCACCCTGTCGGGCCTGGAGACCGCCCACCTGGAGGCCCCCACCGGCACCGCCCGCGTCGACCTGACCGTCAGCCTGGCCGAGCAGTACGGTCCGGACGGCAGCCCGGCGGGCGTGCTCGGCGCGGTCGAGTACGCGACCGACCTGTTCGACCCGGCCACCGTGGAGCTGCTGTTCGCCCGCTGGGTGCGGCTGCTGCGCGCGGCCGCCGCCGAGCCGGACCAGCCGATCGGCCGGCTCGACCTGCTGTCCGGCGAGGAACGCCGCGAACTGCTGGTCGAGTTCAACCGGACCGACGCCGAACTGCCCGAGGCCGCCCTGCCGGAGCTGTTCGCCCGCCGGGTGCGGGCCACGCCGGACGCGGTCGCGGTCGTCGCGGACGACGCCGAACTGACCTACCGCGAGCTCGACAGGCGGGCCAACCGCCTGGCCCGGGCCCTGATCGGCCAAGGCGTGCGGTCGGAGACCCCGGTCGCGGTGCTGCTGGAGCGCTCGGCGGACGTCGTCGTCGCGGTCCTGGCGATCGTCAAGGCCGGCGGCGCGTACGTCCCGCTCGATCCGCGGTTCCCGTCCTCCCGGATCGACCTGATCCTCCGGGAGACCGGCGCGGCCCTGGTGCTCACCGAGGACGTGCTGACCGCGCTGAGCCAGGCCGAGACCGATGACTCCGACCCGCAGATCCCGTGTGATCCCCGGCAGTTGGCGTACGTGATGTACACCTCCGGTTCGACGGGACGGCCGAAGGGCATCGGGGTGACCCACCGGGACGTCGCGAGCCTGGCGTTGGACCCCTGCTGGGCGAACGGCAGTCACCGGCGCGTCCTGATGCACTCCCCGACCGCCTTCGACGCCTCGACCTACGAGATGTGGACGCCGCTGCTCGGTGGCGGTCGGGTCGTCGTCGCGCCGGCCGGCCAGCTGGAGGTCGGCACGCTGGCGCGGACCATCAGCCGGCACGACGTCACGGGGCTGTTCCTGACGGTCGGGCTGTTCCACCTGGTGGCCGAGCAGCAGCCGGACTGCTTCACGGGGGTGCGCGAGGTGTGGACGGGCGGCGACGTGGTGTCGCCGGCTGCGGTCGCCAGGGTGATGGGGGCGTGCCCGGGGACCGCGGTGGTCCACGTCTACGGGCCGACCGAGACCACCACCTTCGCGATGTCCCAAGCCCTGGGCACACCGCCCGACCTCGCCCGCGCCCTTCCGCTCGGCCAGCCGATGGCGAACATGCGGGTCTACGTGCTCGACGCGGGGCTGCGACCGGTGCCGCCGGGCGTGGCCGGCGAGCTGTACCTCGCCGGGGCGGGCGTGGCCCGGGGCTACCCGGCCCGGCCCGGCCTGACCGCGGAGCGGTTCGTCGCGAACCCGTACGGGCCCGAAGGGCAGCGGATGTACCGCACGGGTGACCTGGTCAGGTGGCAGGCCGACGGCACCTTGGAGTTCGTCGGCCGCGCCGACGAGCAGGTCAAGCTGCGCGGGTTCCGGATCGAGCCCGGCGAGGTCGAGGCACTCCTCGCCGCCTGCCCGGGCGTGGCCCAGGCGGCCGTCGTCGCCCGCGAGGACCGGCCGGGCGACAAGCGCCTGGTCGCCTACCTGGTGCCCGCCGCCGAGGGCGCGCCCGCGCCGGACGGCCTCGCCCGCCGGCTCGGCCGCGAACTGCCCGACTACATGGTGCCGTCGGCCTTCGTCACCCTCGACGCGCTGCCGCTGACCGCCAACGGCAAGCTGGACCGGGCCGCGCTGCCCGCACCCGAGTCCGGGGCGACGGGCGTCGGCCGCGGCCCGCGCACCCCGCAGGAGCAGCTGCTGTGCTCCCTGTTCGCCGAGATCCTCGGCCGGGAGCAGGTCCACCTCGACGACAGCTTCTTCGACCTCGGGGGGCACTCGCTGCTGGCCGCCCGCCTGGTCTCGCGCATCCGCGAGACGCTGGGCGTCCCGGTGGGCCTGCGCACCCTGTTCGAGGCCCCCACCGTGGCCGGTCTGACCAGCCGGCTGGCCATGGACGACGCCGAGGACGCCTTCGACGTGGTGCTGCCCCTGCGGTCCACCGGCACCCGCCCGCCGCTGTTCTGCATCCACCCCGGCGGCGGCATCAGCTGGTCCTACTCCGGTCTGCTGAACCACATCGGCCCGGAGTACCCGGTGTACGCGATCCAGGCACGCGGCCTCGCGCACGCCGAGACCCTGCCGACGTCGTACGAGGAGATGGCGGCCGACTACGCCGACCAGATCCGCAAGGTCCAGGCCGACGGCCCCTACCGGCTGCTCGGCTGGTCCGCCGGCGGGCTGATCGCCCACGCGATCGCCTGCGAGCTCCAGGCCCGCGGCGAGCGCACCGAACTGCTGGCGACCCTCGACGCCTACCCGGTCAAGGACGTGGTGCTCGACGACTCCGCCGTGCCCACCGAGCGGGACGTGCTCGTCGGCATCCTCGACTGCGACCCCGCCGAACTGGGCGAGGGGCCGCTGTCCTACGCCGAGGTCGCCGAGATCCTCCGCCGCCGGGGCAGCGCCCTGGCGCACCTGGACGAGCGGCGCATCGAGGCCGTCGTCCGGATCATGATCAACAACGCCGAGCTGGCGGTCGCCCACGCCCCCGGCCGGTTCGAGGGGGACCTGCTGCTGTTCAACTCCACGATCGACCGCACCGAGGACTCGGCCGGCGCCGGCACCTGGCGCCCGTACGTCACCGGCCGGATCGACTCCCACGACATCACCACCCGCCACGACCGGATGACCCAGCCGGGCTCGCTGGCCCAGATCGGACCGATCGTGGCCGCCCGCCTCGCCGAGGTCACCGGCGACACCGCCCTTTCCCACCAGGAGGACTGACCCATGACCAACCCGTTCGACGACCAGGACGCCACCTTCCTCGTGCTCGTCAACCAGGAGAACCAGCACTCGCTGTGGCCGCAGTTCGCCGACGTCCCCGAGGGCTGGACCGTCGCCCACGGCCCCGACAGCCACGCCGCCTGCCTGGAGTACGTCGAGCAGTCCTGGACCGACATGCGGCCCAGGAGCCTCGCCGACGCCATGGACGCCAGGAAGTAGCGCGGCCGACGTGACCTCCACCGACACCCTCGGCACCGACGCCCCGGCCGAGGCCCGTGCCACTGCGGGCCCGGCCGGGCCGTCCGGCGACCTCGCCGCGGCCCTGTACACGCCCGAGGCCCGCCGCGACCCGTACCCGTTCTACGCCCGCATGCGGCGCGAGAGCCCGGTCCACCGCAGCGACCAGGGCATCTGGTACCTCACCCGGTACGCCGACATCGACGCCGCCCTGGGCGACCTGCGCCTGTCGAACGACCGGGACCGGATGACCCGGGCCCTCAGCGGCCTGGGCGGCAACCTGAAGGCCCTGAGCCGGCTCACCGACCGGCTCGGCCGGGTGATGACCAACACCGACCCGCCGGACCACGCCCGGCTGCGCAAGCTCGTCAACCGGGCGTTCACCGCCCGGCGGGTCGAGGCCCTGCGGGACGGCATCCAGACGGTCGTCGACGACCTGATCGACCGAGCCGTGGCCCAGGGGCCCGCCATGGACTTCATCGAGGCGGTCGCCTCCCCGCTGCCCCTGGCCGTCGCCTGCGAGCTGTTCGGCATCCCGCCCGAGGACCGCCCCGAAGTCAAGACCTGGTTCCGCCGGATCGGCAACCTGACCGCCGACATCGAGCAGGCCGAGGCCGCCGTCGACCAGTACGAGGAGTACCTGTCCCGGCTCATCCGGCAGCGCCGCGAGGATCCGGGCGACGACCTGATCAGCGCCCTGGTCACCACCCAGGCCACGGACGACCGGCTCACCGACTCCGAACTGCTGTCCACCTGCTTCGTCCTCATCACCGCCGGGGACGAGACCACCGCCAACCTGATCGGCAACGGCACCCTCGCCCTGCTGCGCCACCCCGACCAGCTGGCCCGGCTGCGCGAGGACCCGGCGCTGATCCGCACCGCCGTCGAGGAGCTGGCCCGCTACGACACGCCGACCCAGGCGATCGTCCGGGTCGTCGCGCAGGACGTCGAGATCGGCGGGCGGACGCTGCGCGAGGGCGAGCTGGTGTACCTGTTCCTCAGCGCGGCCAACCGCGACGAGGACCGCTTCGAGGACCCCGACCGACTCGACCTGGCGCGCACCCGCAACCGGCACCTGACCTTCGGCACGGGCCCGCACTTCTGCCTCGGCGGACCGCTCGCCAAGCTCCAGACCGAACTGGCGGTCGGCACCCTGGTCCGCAGGCTCCCGGGCCTCGCACTCGCCGACGGGACGGCCCTCGACTGGCGGCCCAACCCGCTGCAACGGCACCTGTGCGCACTGCCGCTCACCTACTGAACGACAACCTCGTCGGACGACAAGCCCGTCGAACGACAAGCCCGTCGAACGACAAGACCACCGAACGACAAGACCATCGACTGCGAAGGAGAACCGATCATGGCCCGAGAGTTCCAGGTGCGCCGGGAACAGGACCTGCCCGCCGCACCGCACCAGGTCTGGCAGGCGATCGCCACCGGGGCCGGCAACCTCAGCTGGCTGTACCCCATGGAGGTCGAGCCGCACGTCGGCGGGACGGTCTCCCGCGGCGGCGGCACCGTCGTGGCCTGGGAACCGCCGCACCACTTCGCCGTCCGGGCGACCAGGGACGGCGGCTTCTCGAACACCCTCAGCTACCACATCGAGGCGGCCAACGGCACGTCGAGCCACCTGCGGATGGGGATCCACTGGGTGCACGAGGGCGTCGTCGACGACGGCTGGGACACCAGGGCGGACGCGGCCGAGAAGCACGTCGACCTCTACCAGCACAGCCTCGCCCAGTACCTGACGCACTTCGCCGACCGCACCGCCGTCTACGTCAAGGCCGCCCGGCCCGGACCGACCGCCGACCCCGCCGACTTCGCCACGCTGCGCCGGCGCCTCGGCCTCGCCGACGACACGGCCGTCGGCGACCGGCTGTCACTCGACCTCCCGGGTGCGGACGGCGGCCCGGAAGAGGTGGTCGTGGACTACCTGAGCCCCGACTTCATCGGTCTGCGCGGCCCGGACACCCTGTACCGGTTCTACAACGGCAGCTCCTGGAACTGGCCGATCTGGCTGGGCCACCACCTGTTCGCCGGGGGAGCGGACGAGGAGCAGGCGACCAAGGCGTGGAACGCCTGGCTCAACGGCTCCTGACCCGCCGTACGACAGACAACCGGAGGGACCCCTGGTGGAAGAAACACTGCTCTACGCCGCCGAACTCGTCGAGGAGGGCGGCACCTACAAGCTCGTCGTGCAGGACGTGGTCCGGGACACCGTCCAGGTCACCCCCGTCCCCAAGACCGCGGTGGACAAGCTCCCGACCTTCCTGTCGGTGCTCAGCGCCAAGCTCAACCCCGCACCGGCCTCGTCGGCGCTCAGCCGCTGATGCTCGGGTGGCCGTTCTCGACGTGGCCCATGAGGCGGCGGCGGAAGGACGTGTCCTCGGCGATCGCGAGGTCCAGGTCGTACCAGCCGTCGGCGTCCTCGGTGTCCCAGGCGAGGACGAGGGGTTTGCCCGTGACGACGGTCCCGGTCAGTGCCTTCGCGGTGCTGTAGTGCCGGGGCGCCAGGGTGACGGCCTGCGGCGTGGCGCTCGGCGACGTGATCGTCAGGGTGAGGGTGCGCTTCGGGGCGATGGCGATGGCGGTGGCCACGGAGGTGTCGGCTGCGGCCCCGGCGGCCTTCCCGGCGAACTCGCGGCGGAACCCGTTGGGGCCGGTGAGGTAGAAGTCGTAACCTCCTTCGTGCACCGGCACGTTGGTGGCGGGCGTGGTGGTGCCGAGCACGTCGAAGTGCCGGGGCGCGTCGTAGCTGCCGGACGTGCCGACGTTGTCGTACAGGGTCAGGTGCACGGAGGCGGCGCCGGTGTTGGTCGGCTGGAGGACGAACGCGCCCTGCTGCTGGTCCAGGGCGCCGTGGGCGTCCGGCTGGTACGGCAGCGGGCGGGCCAGACGCCGGGTGGGGTCGGTGGGTTGCGACGGCGGGTCGCCGGTGCGGTCGAAGTCGAAGACCGAGGTGAGGTTGCCGGCCACGGTGCGCCGCCAGCGGCTGATGGCGGGCTGCCGTACGCCCAACCACTCCTCCAGGAACCGGACTTGTGAGGTGTGGTCGAAGACCTGGGAGTTGACGTAGCCGCCCACGGTCCACGGCGAGACCACGATCATCGGCACGCGCATGCCCAGGCCGATGGGCTGGTCGCCGACGTACTCGTCGTCGACGCCCTGCGGGGGCACCGGCGGTGGCACGTGGTCGAAGAAGCCGTCGTTCTCGTCGTAGCTGACGAACAGCACGGTGGAGTCCCACATGTCCTCGTCGGAGGCGATGACGTCCAGGACCTGGCAGACGACCTCCTCGCCGGTCATGGGGGCCGAACCGCCGTCGCCCGGGTGCTCCGAGTCCGCGTCCGAGGGCACCAGGTACGAGACCCGGGGGACCCTCTTCGCCGCCACGTCCTGGGCGAACGCGTAGACGAAGTCGCGGTAGTTCTTCGGGTTCTGCTTCGAGTCCGGCGGGGGCGGGCAGCGGAAGAGCCCGCGGTCGTAGAGGCTCCGGTCGGCCGGCGGCAGGTCGGCGACCGCTTTGGCGAGCGCCTCCACGTCCTCCGGGCGCACGCGCTTCGGATCCTTGTAGAAGTCGTACAGGCTCAGGTAGTCGAGCTCGGCGCTCTTCAGCACGGTCTGGAAGACCCGCTTGAACTCGGCGTGGAAGTCCAGGTTGTTGTCGTAGTAGTTGTCCCAGCCCTGGTAGACGCGCCAGCTGATCCTGTCGGACCCGAAGGGGTCGTTGTTGACCTCCAGGATCTCGGGGTAGCTGGACCAGTTGTACCCGGGCGTCCGGTCACCCGCGTAGGTCGCATCGGGATTCTCGCGGTCGTGCGCGGCCGACCCGGTGACCCGCGACCCGTCGGGCTCCCAGCCGCCGAATCCGCTGAAGAGGTAGTTGCGGTTCGAGGTGGTCTCGCTCATCACCGAGCAGTGGTAGGCGTCGCAGACGGTGAACCGCTCGGCCAGTGCCCGGTAGGTTCCGACGACCTCCGGCTGGTCGAAGTAGCCCATCGTGACGGTTCCCTTGGCCTTGATCCACTGGTCGTAGCGGCCGTTGTTCCACGCCTGGTGGCCGGTGGGCCAGTTGTGGGCCGCCGGCTCGGCCGTACCCTGGTCCGGTCCGAGCTGGTAGGGCCTTTGGGGCTTGGAGGGGTGGCCCGGGTCGGGCTGGTCGAGGACGGTGCGGCCGCCGGACCCGGGGAACGTGACGAGGTTGCGGTCCTCGTACCCGCGCACTCCTCGGAAGTTGCTGCCGAAGTAGTGGTCGAAGGAACGGTTCTCCTGCATCAGGAAGACCACGTGTCGGACAGCCTTCAGACCGCCGGGGCGGGGCTTGCGCTTGAGGGCCTTCAGCAGCGAGTCCGGCAGCGACGGAGCGCTCTGCGGGGAGTGGGGAGTGTTCACGCGTGCTCCTGGTCCGGCGTGGCGGGCGAACCGGAGGGTGCGTTCTCGGTGGCCCGGAGGTAGTCGAGGTAGATGAAGTCGCCCTTGGCGCCCTCGTTGAGATCCGTGTCGACGCGGGTGTAGCCCGTCTTGGGAGGGACCACCTTCGACCCGTCCTTCCAGTGCGTGACGGTGAGGTCGACGATGGGCCGGCCTGCTCCTTCCTGGCGGGTGGCGGCCAGGAACAGGGCCTTGTCGTGCACGGGGGTTCCCCTGTTGAGGTCGACCGGCAGCTTCTGGTAGCCGGCGGGCGGCTTCTCGTCGTCCTGGAGGACGCGGATGCCGGTGACGGGCCGGCCCTCGGTGGACCGTTCGAAGACGACGTACAGGTAGGCGCCGCGTGCGCCCTTGTTCAGATCGACGTCGATCCACTCCCACCCGGTGGGCGTGCGGAACGGGCTTCGCACTGGGTCGTCGTAGGCGACCAGGACGTTGAGGTCTGTGACGAACTGACCCATGGGCAGGTCTCCGATCGGAGCAGGTGTGCATGAGCGGGGAGATGGGGCCGACGAAGGGATCGACGGCTCGGGGCACGTACGGGTACGTGAGACGCCCGGCCGGGGTCGGCCGGGTCGGGCGTCCAGTGCTGGGTGCGGCGGGCCAGGTGCGGTCCGGGCACCCGAGACGGCCGTCAGCCCTTGGTGAGGCCTTCCCACTCGCTCAGCGGCACCGGACCACAGGCCCTGGTGTCCACGGTGATTTCCACGCGCCGGTGGTCGGTGTTGGAGAACACCCGGAACTGGTTCGGCTCGTCGGGTACGGCCATCACCGCGTCGACGTGGTCGAAGCCCATGGTTGAGTCCTTCTGAATCCATATGTGCGTGTGCTGCCGAAGCCTTGCCCGGGCGGATCCGTGGCTCGATCCCATGGCTCGCGCGCAGCGAGGAACGTCGGTGAGGAGCGCCACGACCCACGCTAGGTCGGCCGGTCCGGTGGCGCGATGCGAAAAGGTCCGGTGACCTGCATTCCAGTGACGGGTAATTTCGTTACGAACCTTCGACGCGAGAAGTCGGCCCGGCGCCTGGGGAGGCCTTGACGGCCTGCTCCGCGGCTGTCCGGGACCGAGGACGAGCCGCCTCCCCGTCGACGGCTTCCGCGAGGCTCGACGGCGGCGTTCGTTCGAGTGGGCTGGCGGCTGGTGACCGGTCGTGGCCGGGGGAGGGCGCCTGACACCCCACCCGACCGGCTGTGGCGCCGCACCCGGCCGTCAACGCGGGCGTCGAGGCGTGGGGCGGGGCGTGGGGCGGGGCATGGGGCGGGAATGGCTTGAGTCGACCGTGATTCATATGATGGAAAGCCAGTAGTTGTTTTGCCGGTGTCATGATCCTCGGAGGGCGCCCCGGACCAAGGTGCGCCCATGGAACCGGGCCGGTCTCCGGATTCGCTCCGGTCCTCGGGCTTGATTCAGGGAGTATCATGCGCGGCACCGTGCTCGCCGACCGCTACCGGCTGGTAGACCTGCTGGGCGGCGGGTCGATGGGCGACGTGTGGCTCGCCGAGGACGAGGTCCTGGGCCGCCGGGTCGCGGTCAAGGTGGTGAAGCCGGCCCTGCTGGACGAATCCGGCTTCGCCGAACGCTTCCACGCCGAGGCCCGCGTCATGGCGCAGCTGCGCCACCCGGGCATCGTCGGCGTGTACGACTACGGGCACAGCGCCGTGGACGGGCGGCCCTCGGTCGGCTACCTGGTCATGGAGCTGATCGACGGGGAACCGCTGAGCGCCGTGCTGGAACGCCGCGGCGCGCTGCCGGTGGAGGAGACCCTCCGGATGGCGCTCCAGGTGCTGGAGGGGTTGGAGGCCGCGCACGAGTCCGGGGTGGTCCACCGGGACATCAAACCGGCCAACCTGATGGTCCGCGGCGACCGGACGGTGATCGCGGACTTCGGCATCGCCCGGCCCGGCTGCGACGCCCGGCTGACCGTACCGGGCATGGTGCTCGGCACCGCCGCCTACCAGGCGCCGGAACAGGCCTCCACCGGGACGGTCACCGCCTCGGCGGACCTCTACGCACTCGGCGTCGTCCTCTACGAATGCCTCGCCGGCAAGCTCCCCTTCGACGGGGAGACCGCCCTCGAACTGATCCTCAAGCACCTGACGGAGCCCGTGCCGCCGCTTCCCGAGGACGTGCCCGCGCCGGTGTGGGCGCTGGTCGAGCGGGCGATGGCCAAGGAGCCCGGCGAGCGCTGGCCCGACGCGGCGGCGATGGCCGCGGCGGTACGGGACGCCCTCGCACCGGCCGAGGAGACGGCGCCGGCGTTGGTCCCGGTCGGGCCCCTGCCGGTCGTCGGACGCGCACGGTGGGCCAGGTTCCGCCTACGCGGGCTGATCGGCGTGACGGCGCTGTCACTGCTCTGCGTGGTCGGGGCCTCCGGAGCGACGGTGATCCGGTCCGATGAGGACGACGCTCCGGGCACCGCCGCCGTCGCGGGCCCGGTGGCCGGCCTCTCGGGCCCGGCCGTTCCCGCGGCGGTGGCAGCCGACCGCCAACCCGCCGGACAGCAGCCCGCCGAGCCGACGGCCCCGGTGCCGTCGACCGGACCGGAAGCGGGCGGGAGCCCCACGCCCGGCGCCGGACCCGCGCCGGTCGCCGGCCAGGACCTCGCTGTGCCCGTTCGGCCCGGTACGCCCACCCGGGGCACCGCCGCGTCCCCTCCCGCCTCCGCCACGGCCACCGGCGGCCAGGGCGCCACCACGCCCGTCCGGCCCGGTACGCCCAACCCGGCCCCCGCCGCGTCCCCTCCCGCCTCCACCGCGCCCACCGCGAGCCAGAACCCCGCCTCGCCCGCGCCGACCTCCGCCGTCCCGTCTCCGCCCGCTTCCCACGAACCGCCCACGCCCACGTCGTCCGCGACGTCGACGCCGCCCACGCCGCCCACGCCGGAGCCGAAACCGCAGCCGCAGCTGCCCTCCCAGACACAGATCACCGGCGTCAACGGCGCGCTGGACAACTCCTACTCCGTGGACGAGAACGGCAACCGGATCGGCACCTTCAACGTCAACGGCACGCCGGCCCAGGTGTGGCGGCTGGAAAAGGTCTTCGAGGGGAAGTACTTCCTGCGCAACGCCTCCAGCAACTACACCAAGGTGCTGGACCTGGACACGGGCGACGGGCGCGTGCAGATCTGGACGAGCCCGCCGTACAACAACAACCAGCTCTGGTCCTTCGTGCCGGTCCGGGGCGGCTACCAGATCGTCAACGGCGCCACCAAGGGCTGTCTGACGTCCGACGGAGTCGCCTACTACGTCAGGGTGGCGGCCTGCTCGAACGCGGAGAACCAGGTGTGGGCGCTGTCCTGAGCCGTCCGACCGGCAGCCGAACACCCCCGGGGCGAGGGGCGAATCAGGCCGGCAGCCAGGACGGCCACTGCCGGCGGGGCCGGTCGGCGGCCCAGCCGAGGCCGATCAGGGCGCGCAGCCGGTCGGCTTCGGGGGAGCCGATGGAGGCCAGGATGTCGTAGGCCTCCGACCGGCACGCCCGGGCCGCGTCCTCGGCGCCGCCGCGGTCGGCGAGCGCGTCACCGAGCGCCGCCAGGGCCAGTCCCCGCCCCCGGCGGTCGCCGTCGAGCGTCAGCACCTCGACCGCCCGGTCTGCCGCCTCCACCGCCTCGTCGCCGCGGCCGACGGCTCGCAGCGACTCGGTGAGCCGCAGGAGCGTACGGCCCGTCCGGCGCCGGTCGTCCGGCCGCAGCAGGGCGAGGGCGCCGCGGTGGTGGCGCAGGGCCTGCTCGAACTCGCCGCGATCGTGGGCGATCGTCCCCAACGAGTCGAGGGCGAGCGCCTGGAGCTCGTGGTCGGCGAGCTGGTGGCAGATCAGCAGGGACTGGTCGACGACGCGGACCGCCGCCTCGGGCCGGCCGAGCTCGGTGAACGCACCGGCGAGGTTGAGCAGTTCGCCCGCCACCGAGCGCCGGTCGCCGAGCCGCTCCCAGACCGCGATCGCCGCCGCGAAGCCGTCGACCGCGTCGCCCGGCCGGCCGACCTGGACGAACAGGGCGGCCAGCGAGGTGTGGGCCAGGGCGAGCAGCGGCCCCGGCAGGTTGTGGGCGATGCACAGGTCGCGGGACCTGAGCAGCTCGCCGAGGGCCGCGGGCTCGGAGCCGACCTCGGTCAGCAGCCGGCCGAGCACCAGCCGGGCCCTGACCTCGGCCGTTCGGTCGCCCTGTCGGACGGCGGCCTGGAGCAGGACCTTGGCCGCGTGCCCCAGCGGCCGGGCGGCCTGGCCGGTCTCGCACAACAGGCTTCCCCCGAGCAGCAGTTCGGCCGCCAGATCGAGCCGGGGTGGCTGGGGGAGCCCGGCGTACTGGCCGACCAGAGCGCCGATGCCGTGGTACTCGCCGCGACCGCGGGCCACCGTGCGGCAGTCGGGGGCGTACGGTGCGCCGGAGCCGGTCAGGGCGGCGCGGGTGGCGGCCGGGCCGAGGGCCGCGACGGTCTCGGCGTGCTGGCGGATCACCAGGCGGGTGAGGACGGCGGCCGGGCGGTCCGCCTCCGGAGCCGAGCCCGCGCCGGCAGCCTCGACGTCGGCTGCCGTCTCCGGGACGAGCCGCTGGGCGAAGGCGCGCAGCAGGTCGTGGTACCGGTAGCGGTCCGGTGGCGCGGTCTCCAGCATCGAGCAGTCGACCAGCGACTCGGCCAGTTCCTCGGCCTCGTGCTCGGGCAGGTCGAGCACCGCCGCGACCGCGCCCGGCGACAGGTCGGGCACGTCCGGCACCGCCAACAGACAGAAGGCGCGGGCCTGGTCGGGCGTCAGCTGGTCGTAGCCGAAGCGGAACGCCGATTCGACGGCGAGGTCCTCGGTGCGCAGCACGTCCAGCCGGCGACGATTCTCGGACAGCTTGTCGAGCAGCCGGGCCATGGTCCAGCCCGGCCGGCAGGAGAGGCGCGCGGCGAGGATGCGCACGGCCAACGGGAGGTGGCCGCAGAGCCGCACGAGCTCCCTGGCCGTGTCCGCCTCGGCCTGCAGCCGCTGCCCACCGACCACCTGGCCGAGCAGGTCGAGGGCCTCCTCCGGGGCGAAGGCCGGCAGCTCGACGACGTGCGCGTTGGGAAGTGAACCGAGCCTGGCCCGGCTGGTGACGAGCACGGCGCAACCGGGCCGGCCGGGCAGCAGCGGCCTGATCTGCTCGGCGTCCCGGGCGTTGTCGAGGACCATCAGCACGCGTCGGCCGGAGAGCAGCGAGCGGAACTGGGCGGAGCGTTCGGCGAGCCCGGCGGGCAGCGCCTCCGCCGGCACGCCGAGGGCGCGGAGGAAGGCGCCCAACACCTCCTCGGGCGGGGTCGGGCGGCCGTCGGCCCCGTGCAGGTCGACGTAGAGCTGGCCGTCGGGGAAGTCGGCGGCCAGCCCGTGCGCGACATGGACGGCCAGGGCCGTCTTGCCCATGCCGCCCAGGCCCGACACGGTCGCCACGGGCACGGTGCGGGGCGCGAGCAGGACGGCCCGCACCGCCTCGGTCTGCGCCTCGCGGCCGGTGAAGTCGGCGAGGTCGGCCGGTACCTGGGTCGGCCGGATCGGCGCGTGGTACGGCGGGCGGGCCGTGGTGGTGGTGTCGGGCCGGGGCGGCGCGGGCGCCACGAGGGCGGTGTCGGCCACCAGGATCCGGCGCTGCAACTCGCGCAGACCGGGCCCGGCGACGACGCCGAGCTGCGCCCGCAGCCGCCGGTCCGTCTCGCGGTACACGCTCAGGGCCTCGGCCTGCCGCCCGGACCGGTAGAGGGCGAGCATCAGCAGCTCGGAGAACCGCTCCCTGAGCGGGTGCTCGGCCGCGACCGCGGTCAGCTCGGCGACGGCCTCGCCGGACGGTCCGGCCTCGACCTCGGCCTCCAGACACGACTCCAGGACCGTCACCCGGCGTTCGGTCCACTCGCCGCGCTGCCGCTCGGCATAGGGGCCGGAGAGCCCGGACATCGGCTCGCCCTGCCAGAGGGCCAGCGCCAGGCGCAGCGCGGCGGCGGCGCGGGCGTGCTCCCCGGCGCCGCTGAGCTCCTTCGCCGTGGCGACGAGCTCCTCGCAGCGGTGGATGTCCAGCTCCCCCGGATCCACGGTGAGCAGGTAGCCCCCGCTGAGCGAGGTCAGCGGGGCGGGCCCGAGGACGCGGCGCAGCCGGTGGACGTACGTCCGGATCACGGCCATGGGCTTGGCGGGCGGCTCCTCGCCCCACAGGTCGTCCACGAGCTGACCGGTCGACACGGGGTGGTTGGCCCTCAGCAGCAGCGAGAGCAGCAGGTTCCGCTGCTGCGGCGACCCGAGTGCGAGCTCGCCGCCGTCCCGCCACCCCCGTATCGGTCCCAGCACCGTGAACCGCAACCCACCCACCGACCGTTCCCCTCTGCCTGCAATCGAACCCCCGGGCGCATGATACCGACCGCATCACCCCTGGCCGGGGCCGTCCAGGGGCCGTCCAGGGGCCGGCCACGGGTCGGCCAGGGGCTGGCCACGGGGAGACACGGGTGTCCGTGGAGGGCTGTCGACGCGGCACCGGTGAAAAAAGACCGGTGAAAAAAGAAGGTGCCTCGCCCGCGCGACATGCTGACGCCTTACGTAGTCATGAGGGGTATGCACGGGGATCACAGGACAAGGGAACAGGCGGGAACCGAGTGAAGTCAGCACAGGAGGATGAGTACCTGGAGTTCGCGGCCGCGAGGGCGAAGGCGCTGTACCGCTCGGCGTACGTCCTCGCCGCAGGCGACACGTATCTGGCGGAGGACCTGGTCCAGGAGACCCTCAGCCGGGTGTACGTGCACTGGAAGCGGGTGGCCAAGGCGGACAACCCGGCCGCCTACGCCCAGACGGTCCTGGTCCGCACCTTCCTCAGCCTGCGGCGTCGGCGGAGCAGCGGCGAGCGCCCCATCGGGACCATGCCCGACAGCGCGGCGGCCGGCCCGGACACCGCACTGCGGCTCACCCTGCTGGACGCGCTCGGCCAACTGCCGCCCCGCGACCGGGCGGTGCTGCTGCTGCGCTACTGGGAGGACCGCAGCATCGAGGAGACCGCCCGGATGCTCAGGCTGAGCAGCAGCGCGGTCCGCTCCCAGGGCACCCGGGCACTCGGCAAGCTGCGTGCGTTGCTCGGCGACAGCCTGTCCGACCTGGTCGCGCACTGAGCACCGGTGCGCGACCAGGTCCACCGCCGCAAAGCCCCCATCAGCATCAGCGACAGAAAAGGTGACGCCAGCATGCCGTTCGAAGCAGACCTCGCACACGCCCTGGACCGCACGACCGACTCCCTCGAACCCGATCTCACCGCGCTCCTGAGCGGAACCGTCGAGCGCGGGCGGAGCCGCCGGCGTCGGCGTACGGCGGGTGTCATCGCCGGGGTCGGCGCCTGCGCCGTGATCGCGGCAGCCGGCGTGGTGATCCCCGACGTGCTCACGGGGATGCACTCCGAAGGATCCGACATCGGGATCGTGGCGATGGCGATGCCGCGTTCCGCGATCACCGACACCCAGATGATCCAGGCCCTGGAGGCGACGTTCCCCGGGGGCCGGTTCAGCGCGGAGAGCGGGCAGAGCAACAACCCCTCGGACCCGTCCAACGGGCGTGTCGCCAACGGCGGACTGGTCCTCGACGACGGGCACGGCGCCGCCTTCGTCGGCGTCTCGGCCGTGCGGCTCCCATTGCCGCTCAAGGACGGCGACGGGCTGAGCTGCGAGTGGCAGCCCAAGAAGGACGGTGACACCTGCAAGATGAGCGAGCTGCCGAGCAGCGCCGAGATTCCCGGCGGGGCCCTGGTGATGTTCCAGCAGAACGCGGCCGCGCACCCGGTCCGTCCCGACACCGCCCGCCGCTGGACGGTGACGGTGACCCTGAAGTCGACCGGCGCGCAGCTTCAGATGGTGCAGTGGAACAGCACCGGCGGCGGCACCGGCGCCGAGACGCCGAAGCCGACCCGTCCCGCTCCTCCGCTCTCCGAGCCGCAGGCGGTGGCCGCACTCACCGGTGCCGCCTGGGCGCCGATCCTCGGCGCCGTCGGCTGAGCCTGCGCGTCGCGTTTGTAGGGGTTGCGTCCGCCGACGTTGCGTCCGCCGAGGTCGAGCACGTCTGTTCCGTTGTTCCGTGCGAGACCTCGGCGGGTACGCGCCCCGGGCCGGGCATTTGTTTCGAGCGCTGAGTAGGGGTACTGTCAGCCAGTCGCTCGGCAGGGAGCACCGGACACGCATCGGCGCGGACGGTCCCGGGGCGGCCAATCCTTTCGAAACACCACGTCCCGGTTCGGGCCGGGTCGGCTTGCCATGTGCGGGCGAGACTCGGTGTGTATATCGGTGTGTTCGTTTTATTGGATTGCGGCCGATTCGCTTTTCGGAGCAGGGATCGGCTAGAGTTTGAAACGTCGGACGGGGCGTCAAGCCGCAGAAGACACCAGCGAGTTGGATGAACGAAGCGCCGGAAACGGAGTGGAAAACATCTGGTAAGCTTGAAACAGGAAAGAACGAAGCGCCCGGAGGGCCCGCTGGAAGGCGGTCCGAAGGAAGTGTCCGTTCCTTGAGAACTCAACAGCGTGCCAAAAGTCAACGCCAG